>DATJEJ010000210.1:0-8078 GCA_035496795.1 Candidatus Omnitrophota bacterium | reverse complement strand
CGCGCCTGCGCTGGATCCTCCTGGGAATCACGATCCTCTGCCTCGTCCTGGGAGCGGCAGGCTACGCCTTCGTCCAATGGATGGCCAGTCTCCCCCCAGGAATGCTGAAAAAGCCGTAGGTGGAAGCGAATCGGATCCGATGGAATCCGGACCGAAAGGGTTTGTGACGAGGGGGAAGGAATCCGGAGGGAAGTGTTGTCTCTGGAGCGCCCGAGGGCGAAGCCCGAGGAAGCGACCCACTTCCCGCAGGATTCCTTCCCCCTCGCCCAACGCGTAGCGCCCGGCTGCCCTTCGAGGTAGATCTAGACCGCGTCCCCCGAATAAATCGCCATGATCCGCCGCAGCAGCTGGATCGCGTCAGCCCTCTTCCGCTGGAACGAATTCCGCCCGATGATCGAGCCGAACCCGCCTCCGTCCCGGATGGCGCGGGCCTCCTGCAGCACGTCCTCGTCGCTGTCCTTCTTCGCTCCGCCCGAGAAGATCACGATGCGGCGCCCGTCGAAGGACGACTGGACCACGTGGCGCACCCGCTCCGCCAGCGTGCCGATCGGAATCGAGTACTTCTCGTAGACCTTCTTCGCCTCCGGCTGCTCGAGGTGCGCGGCGGGGAGCTTGACCTTGATCACGTGGGCGCCGAGCTGGGCCGCGATCTGCGCGGCATAGGACACGACGTCGATGGCGGTCTCTCCGTCCTTCGAGAGGTCCGAGCCGCGGGGATAGGACCAGACGACGACCGCGAGCCCCACCCGCTTCGCCTCTTCGGCCAGCGCTCGGAGCTGCTCGTACATGTGTCCGGCCTGCGCGGATCCGGGGTAGATCGTGAATCCGATGGCGGCGCAGCCCAGGCGCAGGGCCTCGCCGACGCTCCCGGTCACCGAGGAGAGAGGATCCTTCTCGTCGTGGAGGACGTCGTGGTTGTTCAGCTTCAGGATGAGCGGAATCTCGCCCGCGTAGTCGGCGGCCCCGGCTTCCAGGAAGCCGAGCGGCGCGGCGTAGGCGTTGCACCCCGACTCGATCGCGAGCTCCACGTGGTAGCGCGGATCGTAGCCGGCGGGGTTGGGGGCGAAGGAGCGCGCGGGGCCATGCTCGAAGCCCTGGTCCACCGGCAGGATCACCATCCGGCCCGTACCGGCGAGAAGCCCGTGATTCATCATGCGGGCCAGGTTGGCCTTGCTCCCCGGATTGTCCGAGGCGTACCAGGAAAGGATCTCGCGCACGCGGCCGGGGCCCGGCCGGGCGGCGGTGCGGCTTTCGGCGACAGCGGTCTGTGGGTTCATGCGGGCCATTATAGGGCGGGGGAAGGAGCCCGGCAAGGCGAGGGCGGGGCCCCCACGCTACAGCGTCGCGTATCGCGCCGCGCCCAGAAGCGCCGAGCGGTCCGTGCGGATGACGTGGACCGGGACGCGCCCCAACAGCTCCCGGTGCGGCTCCTTGTCCAGGAACGCGTCGCGGAAGATCGGGCCCCGGAGCGCCGGGAGGATCTGGGGCGCGATGCCGCCGCCCAGGTATACCCCCGAGAGCGCAAGCCCGCGCAGGGCCGCGTTCCCGGCCTCGGCGCCGTAGACCGACACGAACAGCTCGAGCGATCGGACGCAGGAAGGGCACGTTCCGGCGAGCGCGTTTCCCGAGACCGCGGCGGGAAGGTCATCGGGGCCGGACTCGTCGCGATGACGTTCGAAAACGGCCGCGGCACCGTCCATGGCGTGCAGGACGCGGGCGACGTTCCCGAGCCCCAGTCCCGAGAGCACCCGCTCCATCGACACGCGCCCGAACTCCGCCCGGAGCGCGCGGAATACCTCGATCTCGAGATCGGTGCGCGGAGCGAAGTCGGCGTGCCCGCCCTCGGAGGCGACCGGAATCAGGTCCCCCTGGTGGCGGAGGAGCGTCGTCTCGCCGAGCCCCGTTCCCGCCGAGACGATGGCGACGTTGGCCGGCTCGCCGGGAGCGCCCGGGAGCAGCGTCTCGAAATCCTCCGGTCCGAGGGCCGGCACGCCGTACCCGGAAGCCACCAGGTCGTTGATCACGTGCGCGCGCGGCAGGCCCAGGTGGCGCGCGAGCGCGCGCTCGTCGGCCACCCACGGCACGTGGGTGCCGACGCCTCGCCCCTCCGCGACGGGCCCCGCGAATCCAATCGAGACGGCGGCGATCGGGCCGTCATGGCTCGACCGGAACGCGTCGATCATCGCTTCGAGCGAAGGGAAGTCGGCGCTCAGGTAGGTGCGCTCGGCCCCGGGGGAGCCGATCCGGCCGCGCCCCAGCGCGGGAACCAGGGCGAGCCGGGTCTTGGTCCCGCCGACGTCGGCCGCGAGGACGATGCCTCCGGGCGTGGCCGGGCTCACGCTTCGAGCAGGGCGCGCGCGGCGCGGGCCGCGTCGCGAAACGCGGCGTTGGGGATGCGGCGCTGGATCTCCCCGACGACGGCGGCCGCGAGCTCGCGGCGGACGAAGGGGATCGGTGCGACCACGGCGCGCGGCGCCAACAGCTCGAGGCGCGCTTCGTCCGCGCGCGCTTCGTGCGTGAGGCGCGCGTCCAGAGGATGGGCGCCCGCCGCCCGCGCCCGCACCTCGCGGATCCGGGCGTCGGGATCGGTCTCGTCACGCACGAAGGCGATCTCCGGTGTCCCGCCCTCGGGGGCGCGGAAGCGGTATCGGGCGCCGTCGCGCGACGCGACCTTCCATCCCAGGCGGCTCGCCAGCCAGCCGGCGAGGAGCCAGGCGGAGGAGGGGGGCGCCGCCCCCCCGTGCACGATCGTGACGTCGTGCAGGGAGCGGAGCGCGGGCGCGGCCTCGGCGGTGTCGAAGAGAGTGGCCAACGACGCGCGCCAGGGCTCGAGACGCGCCCAGGCCAGGTCGTGCATCGGCGCCCCCTTCCGTCCCGTGCGCTCCCATACGGCGGCCATCGCGGAGGGCTCCTCCTCGACGCAGCTGTCGGCGACGACGATGTCCGCGAGCCCCGCGAGCGCTTCCGCCCAGGGAGGCCGCGGCCCCGGCGTGAGCAGGAGCAGCACGACCGGGAGGTCTCCGATCAGGAGCGAGCGGACCGCGCTCGGCACGAGGGGCGCGGTCTCCTCCGTGTACCCCAGCAGCACCTGCTCCGAGCAGACGAACGCGCCGCCCCCCTCGCGCAGGTGGCACAGCGCGGTGGCGCGCGCGGTGAGCCGCTTCGGCTCGCCCGGAGCGTGGCGCGCGGGCCCGATGCGGAAGAGGCGCGCGGGGTGGCGCCGCGCCACGTCGGCGATCACGTCCGCCATCCGCTCGAAGCTCTCGGTGTCCAGCGGCACGATCAGGTTCGCCAGCGCGGCGCGATAGAAGGCGTTCGCGCCCGGAGGCGACTTCCACATCGACTCGAGCTCGCGCTCCAGCGCCACGGCGTCGAAGGGACGCTCACCCTGGTCGCCGAGGAGCAGGAAGGGAGCCGTGGTGTCGGCGGGAGCTCGGCCCGCCGCGGGCGTCTCGTTCACACGCGATACCAGCGGTGGCCGTCCCGCTCGGGGAGCGCGTCGCCTTCGCGCGGTCCCCAGGTTCCGGCGGCGTAGGGAAGGAGCGGCGGATCTCCCCGCTCCGCCCAGGCCCGCACGATCGCGTCGACCCGCTCCCACGCCAGCTCCACCTCGTCCTCGCGGGCGAAGAGGGTCGAGTCGCCCAGGTTGCAGTCGAGCAGCAGGCGCTCGTAGGCGTCGGGCGGATCGGCCCCGAACGCGGTGAGGTAGTTGAAATCCATCCGCACCGGCTGGATCTGCAGCGCCTGCCCGGGCGCCTTGGTCCCGAACGAGAGCGACACGCCCTCGTCCGGCTGGATGCGCAGCCGGAGCACGTTGGCCTCGATCGGCGCGCAGCCGATCGACCGGAAGAGGGAATAGGGCGGGCGGCGGAACGAGATGGCCACTTCCGTGGCGCGCTTGCCGAGCCGCTTCCCCGAGCGCAGGTAGAAGGGCACTCCCGCCCAGCGCCAGTTGTCCACCTCCAGCTTCACCGCGAGATAGGTCTCGGTCGTGGAGTTGGGGTCCACGCCGGGCTCCTGCCGGTACCCGGGCACGGCCTCGCCCGCCACCGAGCCCGCCGCGTACTGCCCGCGCACGGTGCGCTTCGCCACCTGCTCGGGCGTGAGCGGCTCCATGGCGCGGAGCACCTTCGCTTTCTCGTCGCGCACGAAGTCGGCGTCGAACCGCGACGGGGGCTCCATCGCGGTCAGGGCGAGCAGCTGGAGCATGTGGTTCTGGAGCATGTCGCGCAGCACGCCCGCCTGCTCGTAATAGCCCGCGCGCGCCTCGACGCCGACCGTCTCGGCGACGGTGATCTGCACGTGATTCACGTAGCGGCTGTTCCAGAGCGGCTCGAAGATCCCGTTCGCGAGCCGGAAGACCAGGATGTTCTGGACCGTCTCCTTGCCGAGATAGTGGTCGATGCGATAGATCTGCCGCTCGTCGAAGTGGGCGTGGATCTTCGCGTTCAGGTCGCGCGCGGAGCGGAGATCGCGTCCGAACGGTTTTTCCACGATGACCCGCGCCCAGGCCCCCTCGGCGGGACGCGCCAGTCCCGAGGCGCCCAGGTTTTCGAAGATGGCGGGATAGGCCGGGGGCGGCGCGGCCAGGTAGTAGATCCGGTTTCCGGGGATGCCGCGCTCCTTCTCCAGCTTCTCGAGGAAGGCCTTCAGGCCCTTGTAGTCATCCCCGTTCTCGAAGGTCCCGGTGCGGTAGAAGAGCGAGGGTGCGAAGGCGTGCCAGACCGCGTCGGCGATGTCGTGCTCCTTGGCGAGCGCGGCAGTCTCGTCGCGAAACTCCTGGTCGGTCTTCGCCTGGCGCGCGAAGCCCACCACCGCGGTCTTGGGATGGAGCAGGCGGTCGCGGGTCAGCTCGAGCAGGGCGGGGAGGAGCTTCCGGTGCGTGAGGTCGCCGCTCGCGCCGAAGACGACGAACGTGCATGGCTCCGCCGCGCGGAGCGTGACGCTCCCTTCGCGAAGCGGGTTCGGCGCGGCGGCGACGCGCGCGCCCGCGTCGGGGCTCACGTCGTCTTGACGGCGTGGCCGCCGAACTTGTGGCGCAGCGCGGCGAGCATCTTCCCGGCGAACGAGCTGGACTGGCGCGAGCGGAAGCGCGCCTGCAGCGCCAGCGTGAGGACCGGCGCGGGCACCGCCCGCTCCACCGACTCGACCACGGTCCACCGCCCCTCGCCGGAATCGTCCACATAGTCCTTCACGTGGTCCAGTCTCGGATCTTCCTGAAGGGCGTCCGCGGCGAGGTCGAGGAGCCAGGAGCGGACGACGCTCCCGTACCGCCAGATCGAGGCGATGCGGGGGAGGTCGAGGCGGTAGTCGGAGGCGGAGAGGATCTCGAAGCCCTCCGCGTAGGCTTCCATGAGGCCGTACTCGATTCCGTTGTGGATCATCTTCACGAAGTGACCCGCGCCGCTCTCGCCGACGCGCGCGTATCCACCCGCGGGAGCGAGGGTGAGAAAGACCGGCTCGAGCCGCTTGCAGGCGGCCTCGTCGCCTCCGACCATCAGGCAGTAGCCGTTCTCCAGCCCCCAGATGCCGCCCGAGGTGCCGGAGTCCACGAACGTCACGCCGCGCTCGCGCAGGAGCGCGCCGCGCCGCACCGATTCCTTGTAGTGGGAATTGCCGCCGTCCACGACGATGTCGCCGCGGTCGAGTCCGGCGCCGAGGTCGCGAATCACCTGCTCGGTGGGCTGGCCCGAGGGAACCATGACCCAGATCGCGCGGGGGCGGTCGCGAAGCTGCGCGATCACGTCGCCCAGCCCGGACGCCGCGACGGCGCCCGCGCCGGCCACCTCGGCCACGCTCGCGGCGTTGGGATCCCACGCCACCACGCGGTGCCCGCCGCGAAGCAGCCGCACCACCATGTTCTTGCCCATCCGGCCGAGGCCGACGAACCCGATCTCCATCGCCGCTCCCGCCGGCATCAGCGCCGCGCCTGGAGCGCGGCGGAGCGTTCGCGGATCGTGTCCATCATCTCGGCGTAGGACTTCTCGAAGAGCGCGACCCCCTCGGTCTGGAGCTTCCGGCAGTGGGCCGCCAGATCGATCCCGGCGTCGGCCAGCACGCGGCGCGTGGCGCGCGCCGTCTCCACGCGCGGGTCGAGGCGGTTGCCCTGTACGGCACCGTGCTCCAGCCAGGCGTCGAGGGTCTCCTTGGGCATCGTGTTGATCGAGTCGGGCCCGGCCAGCTCTTCGACGTACTTCACGTCGGAGTAGGCCGGATTCTTGGTGCCCGTGGACGCCCAGAGCATCCACTGGGGCCGCGCGCCGCGGCTCTCGAGCTCCTCGAAGCCGGGGCCGAAGAAGCGGGTCCGGTAGTCCTCCCAGACGTCCAGGGCGTTGGCGACGGCGGCCGAGCCCCGAAGGGAGAGGTACCGTTCCCGGTCGGCGACCGCGCCGGCGGCCGCGGCCTTCGCGTCCAGCTCCTTGTCGACCGAGGTGTCGAGGCGGCTCACGAAGACGCTCGCGACCGAGTGCAGCCCCTCGATCGACTGCCCCTGCTCCAGGCGCTTCCGGATGCCGCGGAGGTACGCTTCCGCGGCCGCGGCGACCTGCTTCCGATCGAAGAGAAGCGTGACGTTGATGCTGATCCCCTCGGCGATCAGGGCTTCGATCGCGGGGATCCCCGCCTCGGTGCCCGGCACCTTCACGAAGAGGTTCGGGCGGTTCACGATCTGCCGGTAGTGGCGCGCCTGCTCGATCGTGGCCTGGGTGTCGTTCGCCTTGTCGGGCTCGACCTCGAGGCTCACGAACCCGTCGCGCCCGGTGCCGCGGCGGTAGGTCTCGGCGAGCAGGTCGGCGGTGCGCGTGATGTCGCGCACGGCCAGCGCCTCGTAGATCGACTCGGGGGACTGCCCGGCCGAAGCGAGCCGGCGGATCTCGTCGGGGTAGGAGTACTTGTCGCCGCTGATGGCGTTCTTGAAGATGGTGGGGTTCGAGGTGACGCCGTACACCGACCCCTCGGCGATCCAACGGGCGAGCTCGCCCGACTGGATCCAACCGTCGTTGATGTTGTCGAGCCAGACGCTCTGTCCCAGCTCGTGCAATGCGGTCGCGGGGGTCGGCTTCATGATGACGGGTTCCTTTCCCGAGAGATCTAGGTCTGCTTCCGGGTGGCCAGCATGACCGGCCGGCCTTCCGGATCGATGGTTCGCACGACGCGATGGCCCCACGGCATGTCCGCGGGCGGCCCTTCGAACATCACGCCTCGCGCGCTCAGCGTCGCGTAGGCCCGGTCCACGTCCTCCACGATGAAGTAGAGCGTCGGCTCCCGGGGCGGAGTGGGTTCGCCCATCCCCGGCATGGGAGGCATGAAGCCGAGGCTGGAGGTGCCGCCGGTCTGCACCCACAGGTAATTGAATTGCGGATCGTGCTCGTGAGTCTCGAAGCCGAGCAGCTCCACGTAGAAGCGCTTGACGGCGTCGATGTCGTGGGTCGTGAAGTCGAAGTGGTGGACGCTCATTCCGATGGCGCTCGGCACCGCCGGCGGCGCGGCGGCGCGCCGCGGGGCCGTCGTGGAACGCGCGGCGCGTTTGGGTGCTGCGGGCTTCCGGGCGACGCTCTTCTTCCGCGAGGCCGCCCGCGCGGCCGGCTTCTTCCGGGCCGCGGACTTGCGGGAAGCCTTCTTGCGAGCAGGCATGGAACCCTCCCTGTTCGAGTCCTACCGGCGTCTGCCGGGGAACCATCCGGCAGGAGCGGTCGCGCGGTACGCTGCGCCCCATCCGCCCATTCGCGCCGATGATGACGCATTGCGTCGAAGCGGCGCAAGGCCGGCCGCGGCAATGGGGATCGCACGGAGAAACGGCAAGGGATTGGCTTATTAAATTACGCGAGGGAATAGCTGGAAGCGATTGTTGTTCAGGCGCGTGCAGCGCTACAGCTTAGACCTGTGCTGAGGCGGCGATGGCGCGTTCGATCGCCGCGCCGAGCGCGTCGAGCCCTGCTTCCGCTCCCCGGGTCAGGTGAAGGCGCAACGCGGGCTTCCCGCGCGAGGCGAGCGACGCGAGGTCGCCGAGCGCCTGCGCCGTCTCCACTTGCCGGAACGTGTAGGGGCTGCCCGGGATCGTCACGTCGGTCTCGCCGCCC
>DATJEJ010000209.1:0-10985 GCA_035496795.1 Candidatus Omnitrophota bacterium | reverse complement strand
AGATAGGCGAACGGCGAGATCAGGTAGAGCAGGCTCGCCGCGCGGGAGGCGGGCATGCGCGAGAGCACGTAGGTCCAGGTCAGATAGCCCACCGCTCCGGGCGCGACGCCGAGATAGACGGCCGAGAAGATCTGAACCGGCGTCGCGGTGCGCAGGGCGCGCAGCAGCTCGGGGAGGAAGGGAAGCAGGAACAGCGTCCCGAGCCAGATCGTGAGGCAGGTGGACGGGAGCGCCCCGTAGCGCTTGAGATAGTTCTTCTGCAGCACGAAGTAGACCGCCTGGCAGAGCGAGGCGATCAGGATGAACCCGACGCCCCCTTCGAAGCGGATCCCGCCTGCCGCGCCCACCGAGATGATCACCGCGCCGAGGAAGGCGAGCGCGGTCCCGATCCACCCGCGCGTCCCCAGCCGCTCGCCCAGGAATGCCGTCGCGATCAGCGCGGTCCAGATCGGCCCCGTGTTGATGAGCAGGCTCGCGGCGCCGGCGTGCACCGTGCGCTCTCCGGCGTTCAGGGCGGTGTGATAGATCGCGATCGCCACGAGCCCCATGAGGGCGAAGCCCGCCAGGTCCCGCCGCGGGATCCCGCGCAGCGAGACCCGCTTCGCCGGCACGGTCAGTAGGGCGAGGGTGACCGACGCGATCGCGAATCGGATCAGGGCGAGCGATGCGGGAGGGAACCCGCGCACGGCGTGGCGGATCGCGGCGTACGCCGAGGACCAGGTGACCAGCGTGATCGCGATGGCCACGACAAGGGGCGCTCGCGATCGCGATCCCGATCGAGGCGCCCCTGTCGTCGTGGCTTCGGAGCTCACCGCGAGTCGCGGCTCACTTCTTACGGCTGTAGGTGATCTCCATCATCTTCTGTTCCTGCCCGTGGTCGCTCGCGAACATCGTCATCGTGTAGGTGTTGCCATCGACGATGTTCGTGACCTCGCGCGCCGTCGTCTCCTGGCCCGACGGGCCGAGCATCGTGCCGCTCAGCGTATAGGAGTGGGTCGCGGGGTCCATCGAGGGACCCTGGGTCATCATGATCCCGGTGCCCATGTTGTCGACCCACGAGCTGACGTACTGCTTCTTCATGTTGTCGTAGCCCAGGACCTCCATTCCCTCGAAGGCCATGCCGGCGAAGTCGCCCTTGTAGTTCGCCACCAGGTAGCGGCCGCCCATGATCCAGCTGCGCTCGCACGTGCCCTCGCTGCTGACCGGCTCGCCCGAGGGACTGTTCCACATCTTGGTCACGGTCTTCCAGGAACCGGCGAGGGGGTTCAACGCGGCGTGCTCGGGGCCGGGAGCCGCCATCTTCATCATCGCCGCCATCATCTCCTGCTGCGAAGGCTGCCCCGCGGCGGGCTTGCCGGCATCTTTGGCCGGCGCCTTGTCGGCCGCCGATGCCGGAGCCGCCAGGCACAGGCCGGCCATCAGCGCGGCGCACCAGAGTGCGTGTCGAATCGTCGGGTTCATTCCTGCGTCCTCCTGGTTCGCGGTGGGGCTTGGGGTGGTTCGGGAGGATAGCAGAAACGCGGAGCCGGCTTCCCCTCGGGCGGAGTTCGGATCCGCCCGGCGACCCGGCATGCGGCCTTTCGACCGCACGCACGGGTCCGAGGGTGCCGGGGGCCGGCCACCGGCTGCCGGATTACGGCGTGAAGAAAACGGTCGCCTTACTTCGTGGTCTGGTCGCTTGACCCGCTCGCGCCGGCGGCATTGTCACCGCTGCCCGACGAGGGCCCGCTGTTCGTGCTCGGCGTCCCGTTTGCCGGCGCCTCCGAATGCATCGCCGCCGCCTGCTTCGCGGTGACCTTGCGGCTGATCTTCCTGTACTCGGCGTTGGTCAAGCCGCCCTTGGTCTTCAGCTGCGCCATGTTCTTGTACGGACGTCCCGCGATGATCTTGTCCGCCTCGTCACCGTCGATGCCGGGGAGCGTCAGCAGCTCCTCGCGCGTCGCCGTGTTGATGTCGATCTTGGTGGCCTTGGCCTTCGTGGCCGAGGCGTTCTTGGCCATCGTGTGATGGCGCCGCGTAGGCTTGCTCGCGGTCGCGTTCGTTGCCGGCGTGGTGCTGGCCGACTTCGCCGCGGTCGTGCTCTTGGCCGCCGTCGCGGTCTTCGCGGCCGTCGTGTGCTTGGTCGCGGTCGCGTTGGTCGTGGTGGCCGCGTGCGCGCCCATCGGCAGCAGGAACGCCACGCTGAGTGCGGCCAGCGATGAGGTGATCAGACTGCGCTTCATGAAGGGACTCCTCCGGTTGAGGGCATGTCAGGTCCCGCCGCCGCGCCCTCGAAAACGGACGGCAAGAGGGGGTCCTTGGCCAAAGAGCCGGACCTGGGTGAGCCTTCGGTATGTCGGGGTGAGCTGAACTGCCGGTGCTGGCTGGAGTTGGTCTGCGAGATGTACGGAGCTGGAGAGGTGCGCGGGAGAGGGAGGTAGAACCCGCGAGACGCGGGGATCCAATGAGGACCCGCCCGCGGAGGTCCACGGCTCTCCAGCATCCGATTCAGGCGCGCGCCGGGATCGTCGACGGCCGCAAGACCAAATGCGCCATAGCGGTCATCCGGGGTCGCGTTCGCGGCGTGGGGAAGAACACCATAGGTCGAGTGCCCGCGACCGCGGCCGGTAGGGGCGGTCGAGTGGCGCGTTTTTGACCGGTTCGCAGGATTCGAGGGGAGGCGGCGTCCCTGCCGGGACGCGGGTGCCGTGCGATTCGCGGCGGCGCGGCTGGTCTGGCGCAGCATCGTCGCGGAGCGGTGGTGTCTTGCAACGGAATGCGTGGCGGCGGATGCCGTCTGGGCCATCAGGCCCAGGCACCCGGCCACCAGCGCGATGACGAACCACCGAATCGGTCTCATGTTCTCCTTGGATGCCGCGAACAGTGGAACGGCATCTGTCGCACGCATACCCCGACCGTTGGCGCCGGTTCCGTCCCGGGCGCCTGACAAATTGTCGTGCCGAGACGCTATCACGCCGCCTTCCGGAAATAGGAACGAAATCCGCCGGGGCTCTGCGCCCGGGCCAGGGCGAAGACCACACGCGGGAGGGCGAGCGGGTCGGCATAGACCAGGTAGCGCGGCTCGAAGTCGGGCGCGAACTTGGATTTCCAGCGGAAGAGCCCCTCGAAGTCGTAGAAGCGCCGGAGGTGCTCCATCAGGAACGCGCGCGCCCGGTCGCCGGCGTCGGCGGCGTCGGCCTCGGTCTTGGCCAGCGCCGAAAGCGAGAGGGAGATCAGCTCGTCGCCGCGCTCCTTCGCCGCCTCGGCGCAGTGCACGATCAGGAACTCGATCACGCCGGAGGGAGCGTCGTCGCGCCGGCGCATCAGGTCCAGCGCCCAGCCGCGCCGCGCCCAGATCGGCACGAGCGTGATGAACGCCTCCACCCGCTGGCGCTCGGGGCTGTAGGCCGCCGCCACCCATTGATCGGCGAGGCGGTTCGGGTCGAAGCGGCCCATCGCGAATCCCTTCTCCGCTCCCTTGCGCGAGCGGAGCCACTCGGACGAGACCGCCGCCAGCTGGTCGCGCATCCCCGTTTCGCGCGAGGGGTCGAACGGGTGGGAGTCGGGCGGATAGAGCCGCGCCTCGAGCCCCGCGGCCTCCAGCTTGTTCCGCGAGCGGCGCACGTCGCCCATCGCCGATCCCTCCAGCGTGAACCGGTCCAGGCGGAGCACGGGATCCACGCCGATGTGCACCGCGCGCCACCCCGCCTCGCGGTAGAGCGCGAGCTTCTCGGGGCGGGCCTGGAAGAGCGCGAAGGTCCAGTCGTGCTCGGCGCAGTAGGTCGCGAACTGCTGGAGCAAGGGCGGGAACTCGTCGTCCGGGCCGATCGGATCGCCCAGCACCAGGAGCACGTTCGACTCGAAGCGGTAGGCGATCACCGCGCGGCCGGTCGGGCTGAAAAAGTAGTCCACGTCGGGCTCGAGCGCGAAGGCCCCGACCGAGGACTCGCCGTAGTGGCGCAGCAGCCGCGCCACGCGCTCCCGCTCGGTGCGGTGGCGCTCGCGGTGCGCGACCGGGCGGAGCAGCGCGAAGGCCGTGCCCACGAGGATCAAGGCGCCGATCGGCGCGAGCGAATGGGTGAACCAGTGCGCGATGCGGGACGCCTGGGTGTGGAGCGGCGCGATCGTCTCGAGGCGGGGCTCGCCGATGCCGAAGAGGCGGTAGGCCGCCTCCGACAACGCGCGACCCGGCGAGGCTCCCCCTCCGTAGTGGACTTCCAGCCAATAGCAGCCGGCCACGGCGTAGACCAGGAAGAAGGCGCCGGTCCAGAGCGTGCGCTGGCCGATCGCGCCGAAGGTCAGCTCGCGGCTCTTCACCCGGAAGGCGTCGCCGCTGATCCCGAGCGCGAAGAGGAGCACCGAAGCGGCCGTCGCCTCCTCGAAGTCGATCGCCTTGAGCAGGTTCATCGGCACGGAGAGCGCGGCCAGGAAGAGCGCGAGCACGAACGCGCGGCGCTTCCCGCGCCGCAGCCCCCAGGCCGTCGCGATCAGGAGCGCGCCGGCGACGAACGTGAACGTGCGGCTCTGGTCCATGACGTCCGTCGGGACCAGCCGTCGAAGCGCGAGGAGACGCTCGGGCGGATGGGAGAGGAGGGCGGAGAACAGGTTGATCACGCCCTGGGTCGCGACGGCGAGCGCGAGCGCGGTCCGCTGCCAGGGATAATGGCGGGGCGGCGGCGTGGCGAGCGGCGGCACGCCGCCGGAAGTGATGGTGTCCATCGGAAGCGTCTTCACGGACGGGGTAGCACCACCTGGTCCAGGCGGATCGCCTCGGCGACGGAGAGCGCGTAGAAGGGCGCGCCCCGCTCGGCCTGCGGCGGATCGGCGTCCACCGCCTCGGGCAGGTGGCCCAGGCCGCCCTGACCGACACCCCCCTCGCCCAGCCGCGAGAGAAGCGGCGTAAGAAAGCGCTCGCGCGCCTCGGCGCGCGCCTCGGGCATGTTGTCGCGCACGCGCACCCACGCCTCGATGAAGGGCCCCAGCATCCAAGGCCAGGCCAGCCTGGGCGCGGTCGGATCGTCGGCGGGCCCCGCGCGAAGCCCCATCGGCGTGAAGAGCCGCGCCTCGACCAGATCCACCACCTGGCGCGCGCGCTTTCCCTCGAACACGGACCAGGGAAGGCCGCCCACCGCGAGGATCTGGTTGGGGCGGAACGAAGCGTCGGCCACGCCGCGCTCGTGGTTGGCGTCCACGACGTCGTACAGCGACGCGGCCCCCTCGTTCCAGAAGCGCCGCTCGAACGAGCCGCGCCCGCGATGATAGAGCGCCTCCCAACGGGTCGAGATCTCCGCGCCAGCGCGCAGCGCGTTCAGCCACAGCGCCTGCACCTCGACCGCCTTTCCGATGCGCGGCGCGATCGCCCCGCACGCCTTGTCCATCCACGTGACGCGCGTGTCCGGCTCTCCCGCCGCCAGCAGTCCGTCCTCGTCCATGCGGATCCGGTGCTTCGTTCCCTCGACGTACCAGGGGAGGATCGCCTCGATCGCGCCGCGGAGCGTGTTGCGCTCCGCCGCCGAGACGCGGCGCCGGCCCTCGGCCGAGGCGCGCAGGAGCTCGTGCGCGGCGACGATGAACCAGAGGGGCGCGTCCACCGAATCGTACCGGCGCTGGGCGGCGCCCTCCGGGAACGTCGTGGGGAACAAGCCCTGGACGAGCGTCGGAACCCAGGGGAGCAGGGTCCGCTTCGCGTCGTCGAGGCGTCCCGTCGCGATGCAGAGCCCGCGGATCGAAGCGAACGTCTCGCGGCTGGAGGCGCGCGTTCGCGGATAGCCCGCCGCGACGCCCACCGCGCTCCCGCTCCGGACCACGTACGACTCGGCGGCGCGATGGAGTGGCGAGGCGGCGTCGGCGCGGGCGGCGCGCTCGCTCTCGCGCAGCGCCTCCAGCGCGCCCTCGGGATCGCCGCTCGTCGGTCCGACGAACCCGGGCAGTCCGGCGGCCCGCGCCGCGGCGTGCGCCTCCATGGCCCGGAGCCCCTCGGTGGTCGTGAGCACCAGCACCGCCTCGCCGCGGCCCAGGTCGAAGCGGAACGCGCCGGGAGAGTGCAGGTCCTCGACGTGGTCGCGCCCGGCGGCGCGATCGGCCTCGTAGAGGAAGTTCTTGTACCAGAAGGGATGGTGGCCGTAGTGCCCGTTGGACCCGGCGAGGATCGCCGGGAGACTGTCGTACGGGCGCCACTCGACCGAGGTGTCGCAGCAGACCGCCTCGGCCCGGAAGTGCGGGTTTTCGTGGTGGAGCGCGCGCGCCTCGCGTCCGGAGATCAGCGGCCGGATCATCAGCTGCACGCCGGCCGCGGCGCCGTCCACCACGCTCCAGGTCAGGATGACCCCCGCGGCTCCACTTACCGTGAAGAGCTGCTGCTCGATGCGGGTGCCGTCCTCCAGGTGGAAGACCCAGGTGGGCCACGGGTCGGTGGTGAACGACTCGATGCGGCGATGCCCGTCGGGATGGACGACCTCGGGCACGTAGCGGTGCGAGGTCAGGTCGAACGTGCCGCGCGGCGTGGTGACGCGCGCGTCGAAGCCGTTGACCAGGACCACGGGACCGCCCTGCGCGCGCGCCGCCAGCAGCATCGCGTGCGACCGGCGGGTGCGGATGAGGGAAACCGTGCCCGAGGCGTAGCCGCCCAATCCGTCCGCCTCCAGCCACTCCGCGTAGGGAGCGGGAAGCGCGGAGGGTTCCGCGGACGGGCGCGGCGGCGCCAGGGTCTGCGTGCCGCCTTCGGGCGCGTTCTTCGGCCGTGAAGTCGATGCATGACGCGGTACCGCGGGGTGCGGGCGCTTCTTCGAGGGCACGGGCGGACTCCCCTGCTGCGGACGTGGCGCTCCCGACTGGAACGAACCGATACTACTCCGATCCGGTTCCTTGGGAAGACCACTCTCTCTCGGTGGAGTATAGTTTCCGCGTGAGCAAGAACCGTGCAGTGCGTTTGGCGGTGGCGATCGCGGCGGTCCTGGGGCTCGGCGCGGGCTCGCGCGCCGAAGCGGCGCTCCCCGCGCCGGCCCAGTCGGCGGTGATGAGCTATGCCGAAGAGCTGACGCGCGTCGAGAACGCGAAGGGGCGGGTCTCCCTGGAGCCGCTCTTCCTCAAGGCGTACGCGATCCGGCACGACCTGGTGTCTCCGGCCGCGTCCGGCGCGCCCTCGCCGGTGGAGACGCTCACCGACGCGGAATTCGTCGCGACGCAGGGACACCTGCGCGGCGTGGTCGTGAACCGGGAAGAGGCGGTGTTCGCCGTGCCCGACGCCGAGTTCTTCGAGAAGCTGGGGGAGCGGAAGGGGCGGACCGAGGACCGGTTGCTTCTACGTCTTTATCACCGGACGTACCCGACCGCGGCATGGCCGGTCTACGTGCGCCAGCAGACCGACGCGACCGGCTGCACCGATTTCGGTCCCGGCAACCTGACCAAGCTGTATGGCGAGTGGACCCACTACAAGACGCTCCACCCGGACAGGTACCGCACCGTCGTGGACGCCGAGATCGAGCGGATCACGGATGAGCTGACCCATTCCGATTGCGCCTGCGGGCCCTCGGGATCGGTCCAGTCGGAGCTGCGCTACTTCGAGCACCGCCACCCGGGCAGCCCCATCGCGCCGGCCGTCCACGAGCGACTGAACGAGCTGCTGCACGGGAAGTCGAGGATCCGGTTCAACTGCACGTCGGGGTAGCGTCCCGCGCCGGCGTACTACCTCAGCCCCGTGCGACGCAGGGCCTTGTAGAAGCACTGCCTCGAAATACCGAGCGCGCTCGCGGCACGGGTAACCACGCCGCCGTGCTCCGCCAATGTCTTCTCCAGCATGGATCGCTCGGCAGCGACTCGGTGGGCGCGCAGGGCCGCGCCCTGAGGCGACCCTGAGGGCGCGTCCATTCGTGGCGTGGAAGCGTCGACCAGGGGTTGGAGGACGGATCGTCCGAGAAGCGCTCCCGGACGACACGACGCAGACGCCAGGCGAACCGTCATCTCCAGCTGGCGCACGTTGCCTGGCCAGGGCTGCCCCTCCAACAGCTCCAGGGCTTGCGGGCGAATGCCTCCGAGTCCGGCGCGGCGTGCGGCTTCGATCGCCAGAGGACCGATCTCGTCGCGGCGGAATCGGAGCGGTCGCAGGTTGATGCGATGCCCGCTCAGCCGATAGTAGAGGTCATCCTTGAGGTCTCCGCGCTCCAGGAGCTCCTGAACGTTTCGATTGGTCGTGGCGATGAAGCGGGCCCGGACGCGTCGCTGCCGATCTTCTCCGACTCGCCGATAGGAGCACTCCTGGACCACGCGCAGAAGCTTCGCCTGCAGAGTCCGAGGCAGCTCCGGTAGCTCGTCGAGCAGGAGGGTCCCTCCGTCGGACTGTGCCACCAGTCCCGCTCGCTCGTGAACCGCCCCCGTGTACGCTCCGCGCGCCGCGCCGAACAGCTCGACGTCCGCCAGGGCCTCGGGCAGTGAGGTGCAATCCACGACGGTCCAGGGTCCGCCCGAACGCGGTCCCAACTCGTGGATCAGGGCCGCGACGAGCTCCTTTCCAGTACCGGTCTCCCCTTCGATGAGAACGGGCAGTTCGGATCGGGCCGCGGCGTGGATGGAATCCAACAGGCTGGAATTGCAGCAGACGAAAACGCGACCGGACGCCAGCGTCAGCTTCCGGACGTGGGGCCGGGTTCGATTCACGTGCGCGGGCAATCCGGGGACCCGGATCGAGCTTCGGAACGCGGCTTGCCGCGTCGACGCCTCCAACCGCCCTCGTTCCACGTCGTACTGGGTGGTGGCGTGCGATGCGGC
This sequence comes from Candidatus Omnitrophota bacterium, assembly GCA_035496795.1. Classification (GTDB taxonomy): domain Bacteria; phylum Eisenbacteria; class RBG-16-71-46; order SZUA-252; family SZUA-252; genus DASQJL01. The sequence goes on along the minus strand of DATJEJ010000209.1, from coordinate 2,243 downwards.
CGCCTGGAGGAGCGTTCGCCTCGCGGGCTCCGTCTTTCCGAGGGCGAGCAGACATTCTCCCTTGATGCGCAGGGCGGTTACCCATTCCACATGGTCATCCATGACGCCGGCCCGCGCGGCGACCCGGCAGGCGTCGATGGCCTCTCCGTAACGATCCTGCGCCAGGAGCGACTCGGCGAGCCTCCGGGAAGCGGATGCGACGGCGTCGCTGTTGGACCCGCCCAGAACCGCCTGGGAGAGGATCGCGCGCAGGAGCGCTTCCGCCTCGCCGTGGCGGCCTCGAGCGTTCAGCACGGCTGCCTGCATCTCCATGAAGATGAGTCGGAGGCGAGCGCCGGCGGTGTCCCAGAACTCGGACACGACATCACGCGTGACCCGGTCGGCACCATCGACGTCTCCCCGCGCCAGCGCGACCGGACACTCGACGGAGGCGGTGCCCCAGGCCTGCTGTCTTGATCCGCGACCCTTTCGAGCCTGACTCAGGGCCGCGTCGGCCTCCATCCACGCGCCGCGGTAGAAGTGTCCCTGCGCCACGACGATCCAGGCCGGTGTCCAGTGGGGGCTGGCTTCCTTCAACAGATCCAGGGCGTAATGGCAGGTCTCGATGCCCTGCGCGACATGCCCGGAAAGGGCCTGGACGCGCCCGAGGGACAGGAGATGTCCGGCATGGAGGAAGTTGTCCGCGTCGTGCTCACAGCCTTCGGAGAGGGCGCGGCGTACCAACCACTCCGCGCGGCGGAAATCGCCGACACGCAGGTGACTCTCCGCCAGCAGGCCGTGAATCAGAGACCTGTCGCCGGACCGTGGCGTCGACGAGCGCAACGCCTGAACGAGACGGACCCGCGCCGCCTTGTACGCGCCGTCGTCGTAAAGCGCCCAGCCCTGATACAGGTGGAATCTCGTGTGCTCGGACGAGGACCGGGGCTCGTAGCCGTCGAGCTCCTCGCAGAAGCGGGCCGGTGAGCAGGTCCGGAACAATCCGGCCATGCGGGCTTGCGCATCTTGATTGAACGCCTTCATCGCGCCCTCGAATTTCGCCGTCGGGCAAGTGCCGGCTCGTAAGATGGTGGAGCCTAAACCCTACGCCCGAGGAGATTGGCGCGCCAACGGCAATTGATCCGTTGTGCTGACGCGGTGTCACCCGAGGGGTGACAGTCTCGACCCGGGAGGCGTGGAATGGCCCGCCGCACTTCCAGGCGCATCACGACTGCTGGGAAGCGGTTGGGTCTTGCAGCCCCGGAACGGCCCGCCGATTGCTCAGGCTCGGCACGTCCAAGCCGGTACGGGAGGTGTTCCATGCTCCGAGCTCGCCTCGCCCCAGTTGTCGCTCTCGCGCTCCTGGCCTTCGGTCTGACCTGCCTGGCCTCGTCCGCGTCGGCCCAGTGCAGCGCCTGCTCCAGTCCGTCGACATGCGTGATCTCGGCCGGCGGCCTCTGCCACTTCTCCTTCGGCTATTGCAAGACAGGCGGCGGCTGCAAGAAGGTGTATCGCTCCGGTCTCGAGGCGGCCTACCTGTTTCAGGTAGAGCCCGCGGATATCTCGAGGCTCTTGCCGGGTGGGGAGCCGTCGCGGCTGCTCCATGTTGCCAGCCTCGATCTGAAGACCGTGGCCGGCGCCCTTGGCGGCGCGGGTCAACACCCCATGGCGGTCGCGTCGGACGTCGCATTCGGGCCGGGCGACGGGTCGAACGCATACGCGACGCCTCTGGGGAATGGATTCGGATTCTCGTGGGACCCCAAGGAGAACGGCGTATCCGTCGAGGGCTATCCGGTGCTCAACGGCTTTCGAGCCAAGGCCGCGGGGTCGGCAGTGATCCGCTCAGGGGAAGTTCTCGTCATCCGGATGCCGATCGACGGTGTCGACTACATCCTGGCGCTCGGTGGCCACGCCGTCACTTCCGATGAGGAGAGCGTCAGCGCCGGGCTCGCGGAAGTGAACGACACGATCCTGCCCTCCATCCTTCGGGACGGAACGGCCAACCCGCTCGCCCTCACGCAGCTCGATCTGGTATTCCCGCAGATGAGCTCACGGTAGCCTCCCCGCAGATTCCCAAGACAAAGTGCCCCGGCCGCCGCGAGCGACCGGGGCATTCTCACGCCACCGTGCATCGGTCAGCCGCCTCCCGGCCAGCGGGGCCTCCCCGCTAGTCCGGAGGAGCCCCCGCGGCCTCTCGATCCGCCAGCCATCGCACCGTGCCCTTCCTTAGATGAAGCCGCTCCGCCGGCAGGAGCGGCGGCGTGTGC
>DATJEJ010000208.1:0-3635 GCA_035496795.1 Candidatus Omnitrophota bacterium | reverse complement strand
AGCCCGGGGCCGATCCTCGCGATGCGCCCCTTCTCGACGAGGACGCGCGTCGGACCCTCGTGCATGGCGGTCCCGTCGAACCAGCGTCCGCATTCGATCAGGACCGACGTGGAATCGCCGGGCTCCTGGGCCCGCGCGCTCCGGGCCGGCGCCGCCAGCGCCGCGAGCACGACGAGCGCCGCGCCGAGAGCGCGCCGCGCCGGGAGCCGGCTCACGAGCGTCCCGTCCCCGCACCGAGCGCCACGTCGAAGTAGCGCCCGAGGATCGCGCGACCCGCGCGCTCCACCTCGGCGCGGCGCGCCTCCTCCAGCGTCCCGGGAGGAAGCTTCGGCGCCCACGCCTCGGCGAGCGCGCGATCCACCTCGATGTGGAACTGGAAGGCGTAGACGCGCCGTCCCAGGCGAAACGCCTGGTTCTTGTACAGCGGGCTGCCGGCCAGGAGCACGCCGCGCTCCGGCACGTGGAACGTGTCCTCGTGCCAGTGGACGACCGGGAAGGAATCGCCATCCGACCCGATCACGACGTCGCCGCGACCCTCCGGCGTCAGCGTGACCTCGCCGATCCCGATCTCGGGAATGGGCCCGCGCTCCACGCGCGCGTCGAGCGCAACGGCGAGGAGCTGCGCGCCCAGGCAAACGCCCAGGATGGGAAGCCCGCGCTCGGCCGCGTCCCGCAGGAGACGCCGCTCGTGAACCAGGTGCGGATGGTCGGCCGTATCGTGGACGCTCATCGGCCCTCCCATCACGATGACGCCGCCCAGCTCGTCGGGGGTGGGCACCGGCTCGCCGCGATCCAGCCGGACGACGCCGATCGGGATGCCGCGCGCGGCGGCCTCGTCGGCGATGGTTCCAGGACCCTCCCAGGGAACGTGCTGCAGCACCGCCCAGGGAAGGGTCTGCCGCGCCGGCGTCATCGCCGTACGATTCCAGGGGGTCTCGAGGGAAGCATGCCGCGGCAGAATAGCATGGCGCGTCCGCGGTGGAATCGGGGAGGATCCCCCGAGCGCGACGTCACGCCGCGACGCCCGTGCCGTAGTAACGATGCGCGCCTCCGGACGGCGGCCCGCCCGACCAGGACCCGAGGGATCTCCGATGAACCGCTCGATTCGTATCGCCGTGATCGCGGTCGCCATGGCCGCGGCCTCTCTCGCCACCGCTTCGAACGGCGGTGCTGCGCCGGTCGCGGGACGCGCCGGCCGCATCCCGCCGCCCAACGCGAAGCCGGCCGTGCACGCCCCGGCCCTGGCCACGTTCGCGGGAGGCTGCTTCTGGTGCATGGAGACCGCGTTCGAGGGGATGCCCGGCGTTCTTTCCGTCACGTCCGGGTTCTCGGGCGGGCCGGAGAAGAACCCCACCTACAAGGACGTCTCGGCGGGGAAGACGCACCACATGGAATCGGTCCAGGTGGAGTACGACCCCCAGCGCACCTCCTACGCCAGGCTCCTCACCATCTACTGGCACAACATCGATCCCACCCAGGGCGATGGTCAGTTCTGCGATCGCGGCGCCCAGTACCGCTCCGCCATCTTCTACCGCTCTCCCGAGGAGCACCGGCTGGCGCAGATCTCCGAGCGCGCCGCCGCGGCCGAGATCCGCGTGAAGAAGCCCTTCGTCACGCAGATCGTTCCCTTCACCGCCTTCTGGGCGGCCGAGGAGTATCACCAGGACTACTACCGGAAGAATCCCGCCGACTATCACGCGTATCGCACGGGATGCGGCCGCGACCGGAGGCTGAAGGAGATCTGGGGCGTGGTGCCGCACACGGCGGGCTAGCCGCCCCGCCGCACCGGCCGGCTACCCGCCGGCGCGCGACGCGAGAGCCGCGCCGATTCCGGCGGCGCGGCCGGTGGACCAGGCCCAGGCGAAGTTGTAGCCGCCGATGGGCCCGAACGCGTCGAGCATCTCCCCGCACAGGAAGAGTCCGGGGCACCGGCGGCTCTCCAGCGTGCGCGGTTCGATCTCGGCGAGCGACACGCCCCCTCCCGTCACCTCGGCTTTCGTATAGCCCTCGTCGCCCGTCCAGAGGAGCGGAAAGCGCGTGAGCGCATGGACGACGAGGCGGCGATCGTCGCGCCGAAGCTGCCCCAGCGCGATCGCCCCGTCGACGCCCGATTCTTCGAGGAGCGCCTCGGCGAGGCGCGCGGGAAGCCTCGCGCGGAGGGCGGCGAGCAGCGTCCCCTCCCCCTCGCGCAGCTCCCGGTCCCATGCGGCTTCGTCGAGCGGCGTCCACCGCGCCTGCACCGGCTGCGGGCGCCCCTCCATGCGCGCGCGCACGCACACATGGGAGAGGTTCAGCACCGCGGGGCCGCTGTAGCCCTTGTGCGTGAAGAGGAATCCCCCCTCGGACCGGAAGCGCTTTCCGGCACCGAGCGGAGCTTCGAGCGCGACGGGAAGCGAGATCCCCGAGAGCGCGGCGAAGCGATGCGGCTGCGCGACGAGCGGGGTGAGCGCGGGATAGGTGTCGTGCATCGCGTGTCCCAGCCGACGCGCGATCGCGAGGCCCGCGCCGTCGCTCCCGGTCGCCGGCACCGAAAGGCCGCCGGTCGCCAGCACGACCGTGGACGCGCGGATCGGCTCACCGTTTTCGACGGTGACGCGCCACCCGCCATCCGAGATCGGCGCCGCGCCGGTCACGCGCGTTTCGAACCGGCGCTCCACGCCGCGGCGTGCCGCGAGTGCCACCAGGGCGTCCCGCACGTCGCGGGAGCGGTTCGACGCAGGGAACAGCTTGCCGGTCTCCGCTTCCAGCGCGAGCGGGATCCCCACGACCGTTTCGAAGAAGCGCCGCTGCTCGTCGAGCGGCCAGGCAAGGAGCAGCTTTCGCATCGTGTTCGGCGAAGACGCCGTCACGAATCGCGAGGGATCCAGCGTCGAGGGAAGCACGTTGCAGCGCCCCCCGCCGCTCATCACGATCTTGCGCCCGCCGTCGCGGGTTCGCTCCACGAGCAGTACCCGAGCCCCCGCCTCGGCCGCGAAGAGCGCGGCCATCAGCCCCGCGGCGCCTCCGCCCACGATCACGACGGGGTCGTTCATCCGCTCCTCCGCGACTCAAAGAAGACAGCAGGAACCCGCCCGGGGCACGTCCCATGCAGTGACCCTGATCCGCTCCTCCGGGAACGAGAGGAGAGACGGCATGGCGGACACGGTGGGCAAGGTAAGTACCTACCGCCCCGAACGATGGCCAAAGGATCGGCCGGAGCCTGGCCCGACGTGGGGGCCGGGGTGCCGCCGGGATTCGGGAGTTCGAGACAGGTGATGGCCTCGATTTACACCGGTCGGCGAGTCTTGGGAAGCAATTACACGACTCGGCCCGAATCTTGTGACCTAACAGGGGGATACCCCCCGTTCAGGGCTGCTTCCATGTGGCGGCCTTAGAGGTTTTGCGTATGGAGGATTATCCGAAGTTCCTGAAGGGACTCGCGCTCGCTGCGCTGGCTTCCGTGCTCCTGTACGGGTCGGCGCTGGCGGTGCCGAGTCCCTCATATCCCAGTCCGGGATCCGATGCGGCGCTCACGAGCGCGACCCCCGCGGCCACGCATTCGGCCACGGGCGCCAGGATCCTGATCCGCGCGAACGATCGCCCGCTCGCCCGCGGCACGTTCCGAAGCGGCGGCGGCTCCCCGGCGGGAAACGCCG
>DATJEJ010000207.1:0-4466 GCA_035496795.1 Candidatus Omnitrophota bacterium | reverse complement strand
CGCGAAGAGCTCGGTCCGTCGTCCCAGCCAGCGCCCGGGCGGCGGCGGAAGGGTCATGCGGGTGCCGGGCGCGAGCTGGACGGCGAGGACGCCGTCGCTGCAGAGATCCAGCTCGGCGTTACCGGTCAGCTCGATCTCGGCGCCGGGGACGAGGAGACGTCGCATGGCGTCGCGATCGTCGAGCGCCACCATCTGTCCATCGACGCGAAGGGAGCCGTCGCCGCGCGCGGCGGTGACCCACCACGTGGGACCGCGGTTCAGGGAGCCGAAAATGACCACGAGCGCCGCCGCCGCAGCGAGCGACGCCCCGATCCACGCCAGCGTCGGCACGCCGCGGCGGTGGCCGCCCCCCGCGCGCTTCAGCCGCGGGGAACTCGCGAGGCGCGCCGGCCCCGGCTCTCCGTTGGGGCGAATGCGCCGCACGCGCGATCCCGTCACCTCGATCGCGCCCGAAACGAACTCCTGCTTCAGGCGCTCGCGAAACGCGGGGTCGGCGCGGAGCGGCGGCGCCGCGCGAAGGGCGGCGCGGGCGCGCTCGGCCTCGGGGGGCAACCGAAGCGCCTCGACTTCCTGCCCCTCTTCGTCCTGTTCGCTCATAGTCCCGCCTTCTCGAGGGCTTTACCCAGCTCCGACAGCGCGCGCGAGTAGCGCTTGCGCACCGCGGCTTCGTTCAAACCGGTGATCGCGGCGATCTGGTCGTAGCCCAGCCCCTCGTATTCGCGCAGCACCACGACCTCGCGGAGCGGCTCGCGCAGATGCCGCAGCGCCTCCTGGACCAGGCGCGCGCGCTCGGCCGACACCGCTTCGGCCTCAGGGTCCCGCGCGCTCGACGCCAGCGTCTCGGCCAGCCCCGGCGTCGCCTCCAGCGAGGCCGCGGTGGCCGTCATCCGGTACGCCCCGGAGCGCCAGAGATCGCGGCACACGTTGGTCGCGATCGCCATGATCCAGGGTCCGGGGTCGCGCGCGATGTCCAGCTGGTGCGCGCCGCGATGGATCTTCAGGAACACTTCCTGTGCGGCGTCCTGTGCCGCGACGGGGTCGCCGAGGAGGCGCTTCAGGAGGGAGAACACGCGATCGAAGTAGGCCTCGAAGAAGTCGCCGAGAGCCCGTGGATCGCGCCGCCTCACGCCCTCCAGGTCCAACCCGGACGTCCGGTCGCTCACAACCCGACCGGCCGCCGCGGCACTCGCGTCCGATTCGTATACGGACGAGGCGCTCTTTTGTCCCGGGGTCCGGGAGGAGGCATCCACGCGGGGAAGCCTACCACAGGGGGTGGCCGGCCCGAACCGCCGCAAGCCGCGACCTTGGCGGGCCCCCACCGCGGTCGAGCCGCCGCGACGCTTGACCCCCGGGGCCCGGGCCCCCACCATGAGGGTAATGCCTACGGCCTCAAGGGCTTCCTTCCCGATCCGCTGCGCCGGCATGGATGTCGGCTCCAACGCCATGCGGCTCATCATCGCCGAGTTCAAGAGCCCCACCCGCTACAAGGTCGTGGAGCGGGTCCGGATGCCGGTCCGCCTGGGGGCCTCCGTCTTCAAGACCAACCGGATCGATTCCGAGACCCTGGAGGCGGCGCTCGAGGCCTTCCGCCAGTTCCGGAAGACGATGGAGGAGCACGGAGTGGTCGTGCACCGGGCGGTCGCGACCAGCGCCACCCGCGAGGCGAAGAACCGGGCCACCTTCCTGGAACGGGTGCACACCGAAACCGGGATCGACCTGGAGCTGATCCGCGGCACCGAGGAGGCGCGCCTGGTGGCGCTGGGGGTGAGGAGCAAGCTCTCGCTGGATCGTGGGATCTCCATGATCCTGGACGTCGGGGGCGGCTCCAGCGAGATCGCGCTGGTCGGCCACGGCGAGATCCTCGAGGTCGAGTCGCACGACGTGGGGACGGTGCGCCTCCTGGAGCGCACCGGCCACGCCTCGCACGACAAGACGCTCCATCTCATCCACGCCATTCTCAAGTCCTCGCGCTTTCCGGTCCTCGACTCCTTCAAGCGGCGGAAGCTGGCGCGGCTGGTCGGGACGGGCGGAAACATCGAGACCATCGCGACGCTCAATCTTTCCGCCGCGGCTTCCCGGAACGGAAAGAACGCCAGGAACGCCAAGAACGGCAAGGACGCCAAGAGCGAGGAGCGCGCGCCGGCCCGGCTCACGGTGGCGCGGCTCCGCCAGACGCTGCACCGGCTGGCCCGCGTGTCCCCCGACGAGCGCGTGAAGCGCTACGACCTCCGTCCCGACCGCGCCGACGTCATCGTTCCCGCGGGAGCGATCTTCGAGTACGTGGCCTCGCGCGTGGGCGCCAAGGAGATCTGGGTGCCTTTCACCGGACTCGTGGACGGCGTGCTGATCGACGTGGCGCGCACCGCGGGCGCCGAGGGGATGAAGCAGCTCGAGGTGAGCCAGACGCGGAACGCGGCGCTGGCCCTCATCAAGAAATACGAGGCCGATCCCAGGCACGCCGAGCACGTGAGCGAGCTGGCCTGCGACCTCTTCGACCAGCTCAAGCCGCTCCACAAGCTCTCGAAGCGCGACCGCCTGCTCCTGGATCTGGCCGCGCTGCTCCACGAGGTGGGGAACTTCATCGGAGCGCCGGGGCACCATCGCCACGCCTACTACATCATCTCCGAGTCGCCCATCCTGGGCCTGACCGACGAGGAGCTGCAGATCGTGGCGAACGTGGCCCGCTACCATCGGAAGGCGATGCCCGACGCCGACCACGAGTGCTACGCCGAGCTGGAGGAGGACGCGCAGGACCGCGTGCGCGCGCTGGCCGCCATCCTGCGCGTGGCCGACGCGCTGGACCACGACCACAAGCAGAAGGTGCTGCGGGTCAAGGCCAAGGCGGGCGACTCCAAGCTGCGACTCAAGATTCGCGCCCGGGGCGACGTGATGCTGGACGAGTGGGCGCTGGAGAACAAGGGCGACCTCTTCCACGAGGAGTTCGGGCTCGAGCCGGTGGTGGAAAATGGCTGAGCGCGTTCCCGATCTTCCCGAGAAGCCCGACGCCGGCCCGAAGCCGGCCCGCTCCGGCCCGACGCCCGTTCCCGCCGCGGCGGCTGCCGAGCGCCCGCCGATCCTCTCCGTCATCGACGTCGGCGCGAGCGGGATCCGCATGCTGATCGCGGAGCTTTCCCCCGACGGCTCGGTGCGCACGCTGGAAGAGCTGGAGCGCCCGATCGCCCTGGGACGGGACACCTTCCAGACCGGCAGCCTCTCCATGGCGAGCATCCGGAAAGCGGTGAACGTCCTCCGCCAGTACCGCGCGGTCATGGACACCTACGGCGTGCAGCACACGCGGGCGGTGGCGACCAGCGCGGTGCGCGGGGCGCTGAACCGCGACACCTTCGTGGACCGCGTGTTCCTGGCCACCGGGATCGAGCTGGAGGTGATCGAGGGATCGCAGGAGAGCCTGCTCACGTTCGCGGCCGTGCAGCGCTACATGGAAGCGCACCCCGAATACCGCGAGGGGGAGGCGCTGCTCCTGTCCCTGGGGGGCGGCGCCACGGAATGGGCGCTGGTGCGGAACGGGCAGGTGGCGGCCTCGATCACGCACGACATGGGGACGCTCCGCATGCGCGAGGTGCTGCTCGCGGACACCGGCGACCGCCGGGCGCGGGCGCGCCTCCTGCAGCACAACGCGCGCGAGATGATGAACGTGGTCAAGCGGGCGCTCCCCTTCGAGCACGTCACCCGACTGGTCGCGGTGGGATCGGAAGCGCGCTTCGCGGCGCGCGTGCTCGCGGGGAAGGAGTCGGAGGGGCAGGACCTGACCGCGATCGCCGCGAAGGACTTGAAGAAGCTCGCCGACCAGATCCTCCCGCTCACGCCGGAGCAGATCGCGCAGGCCTACTCGGTGCCGCCCAACGAGACGGAGCTGCTCGCGCCGGCGCTCTTCGCCTACGCCGAGCTGACCCGGCTGAACCAGGTGGACCAGCTCCTGGTGGCGCGCGCCAGCATGCGCGAGGGATTGGTCCTCCACATGGTGCGGTCGATCCGGAGCGGGAGCACGGTGCTCTTCCCGGACCAGACGATCGCCGCCGCGGTGAACCTGGCCCGCAAGTACGCGGCCGACGAGAAACACGGGCTGCAGACCGCGGCCCTCGCGCGCGCGATCTTCCAGGCCACCTTTCCGCAGCACCAGATGGGGGAGCGGGAACAGCTCCTCCTGGAGGTGGCGTCGATCGTCCACGACATCGGCGAGTTCGTCGCCTCGCGGGGACACCACCGGCACACCTACTACCTGCTGGTGCACTCCGAGGTCTTCGGGCTTTCGCAGATCGATCTCGAAGTCGTGGCCAACATCGCGCGCTATCACCGGCGCGGCGTGCCGCAGGCCGACCACCCGTCGTACGCCTCGCTCCCGCGCCCGGCCCGCCTCACCGTGAACCGCCTCTCCGCCATCCTCCGCGTGGCCGACGCCCTCGACAAGAGCCACAGCCAGCGCGTGCAGGATCCGAAGATCACCG
>DATJEJ010000206.1:0-2885 GCA_035496795.1 Candidatus Omnitrophota bacterium | reverse complement strand
CAGGATGGCAGGGACCATGCTATTATCTTGTCCAGTAGGGGCTTCCAAGCCCGTCAGGCCAGAACTACCCCTTCAGTTCTGCCTGCCGCATCCGATAACCCTGAGAGAGGCGCCTTCCCCGTCTCTCCACCAACCGTCATTCAGGGAGTAACTCACGGATGAGGGCAGAACGATCTATGACTTCTCCGCGCCAGATCCGAAAAATCGCCGTAATCGCCTGCGTTGCAATTGCTTTCGGGCTCGTTTCCGAGGCCAGGGACGCTTCCGCGGCCGCCCGGTCCTCCCGCGGAAGGGCGCGGCTCAGCGCCGCGGCCGCCAGGTCGACCCGACACCGGCCGAGGGTTCGCCGTCGCCGCCGGGTCGCCATGCTCCGACTTCCGGCGATCACCCCCTACGGCATTCCCCGGCTCCACGTCAAAGCCGCGTACGTCGAGGACGCCAGCGGGCAGGTGCTCTTCCAGAAGAATCCCGAACGGGTCTATCCGATCGCCAGCCTGACCAAGCTGGTCAGCGCCCTGGTGCTGCTCGACACGACGCCCGATTGGGACCGCCTCGTCGAGGTTCTCCCGGAAGACGTCCGCAACTCCAGCCGATCGCACATCCGTCCGCACGAGGAGATCACCGTGCGCGACCTGATTCACGCCATGCTCATGTCGTCCGACAACGTCGCCGCCAAGGCGCTCGCGCGCACCTGCGGTCTCGACCGCAGCGAGTTCGTGCGGCGGATGAACGTGAAAGCCGACTCGCTGGGCCTCACCGGCGCGCGCTTCGTCGAGCCCACCGGACTGAGCGAGCAGAACGTCGCCACCGCGCAGGCCGTGGCCAAGCTCCTGCGCGCGGCCGCCAGCAACGACATCGTCAGCACGATCATGCAGAAGGAGCAGTACACCTTCACCTCCAACCGCCGCCTGCACCTCCTGATCAACACGAACCGGCTCCTGCGCAGCAAGTGGCGCGTCACGGCCGGCAAGACCGGGTTCATCCAGGAAGCGGGCTACTGCCTCGCCACCAACATCCAGGCACCGACCGGAACGGAAGTCACGGCTGTCGTCTTGGGGGCGCCCAGCAACGCCCTTCGGTTCGCCGAAGCCAAGCGGATTCTCGACTGGACCTTCCGCTTCGCGCTCCATCGCGATCTCGACCCCGCCGTGGAGAACCAATAGGGTTGCCGCCGGCGCGGCGCATAAGAACGCCGGCCGCTCGTGACCGGGGGCGCGCGACGCCCTCGCGGATCACGCTTCGGGCCGCACTCGTTCTTGTCGCCGCGTCGGCCGGTTTCGCCGCCTACGCTCCAACCGCCGGACTCGCGGCCGGCAACTCCGCCTCCTCCAGCGCATCACGCGCCGAGCCGATCGCCGGCGCCTTCGTCTACCCCGTCGGCGACGAGCTCGATTTCACCCAGGCGCACCCGGGCGAATCCGGGGGCTTCACCATCTCCGATTCCTATCTCGTCGTGCGCGACGGAGCGCACGGACAGCGCGTCCACAAGGGCGTGGACCTTTCGTGCGGACATGGGGGATCGCCCGTCCGCGCGGTCGCGTCGGGGGTCGTGGTGGTGGCCGATGCCCGGGCGATGATCCGGGACCGGACCGCGAAGAACGTCAAGGTGACCAAGGTCGTGAAGGGAAAGCGCGTGACCCGGTGGGTGACGCGCTACCGGACCACCACGCGGTGGCGCACGGGATGGGGCAACTACGTCGTGATCCGCCATACGCTCCCCGACGGACAGGTCGTGCACTCGCTCTACGGCCACCTGAAGTCCGGCTCGATCCGGGTTCATGCCGGCGACCCGGTCGCCGCGGGCCAGGTCATCGCCCAGGTCGGAAACACCGGGCGCGCCTCCTCGCCGCATCTCCATCTCGAGATCCGGAAGGCGCAGCCCGACCCCTCGGCCGGCGAGGACTTCGATCCCGAAGAGGCGGAGAGCGCGACGGTCCAGGACCGCACCTTCGCGCTGCTCGCCACCGTCGACCCGGTCGCGTTCCTGGAGCACCACGTGCGCCGCTTCGAGGACCTGGACCCGCGCGGATGGGAATCGCGCTACGCCCAGGCGGCGTGCCGCGACGGCATCCTGGCGGGCGACGGGAGCCGCTTCGATCCCGACGAGGCGATCACGCGCGGCGACTTCTACCGGGCGCTGGCCTCCCTGTTCGGCATCGCGGGGACGGGACGGCCGGACGGAAAGGGTTCCGGAGCCGGGACCGAGTCCTTCGCCTCGCTGCACACGGCGCTCGTCGGGGCCGGGGTGCTGAACGCGGCCCTGCGCTCCGAACGGCCCGGCGACGCGCTGACCCGCTCCGAGGCGCTCGAGCTCCTGCTCCGGTGCCTCGACAAGTCCGCCGCCCGCGGCCAGAACCTCGCCTCGTTCGAGCCGCCGGCCCTCGGCTCCGATTTCAACCGCGTGTTCGCCGGCGCCGACGCCGCCGAGCTGGCCGACCGCCAGGCGCGCGCCGCCGCGCTCGCGGAGACCGCGGCCCGCCGAAAGAGCGCCGATGCGGCCTACGCGCGAGCGCTGCGCGCCGCGAAGAATCTGCACGGCCGTTCCCACAAGCGCGTGAAGCGCGCCGTCGTGAAGCCGGTTGCCCCCACGGCGCGGCTCGACCCCGGAGTCCAGGCGCTCGCCCAATCCGACCATCGCCTCTCCCGCGCCGAAGCCTGCCTCCTGCTCGCCTCCGCCTTCCGCCTGGGAAACGAGCGCGCCTCCGCATTGGAGCAGGCGGCCGCGCGCGTGTCCGCCGCCTCCTCCTCGTCGGAAGCCTCTTCGCGCTAACCGCCGCGCCCGACCCCGAGGCCGGCCGCAAGGACTGGCGCCCGACGCCGTTCACTGGCATCCTGCCGAGGTGAGCACGAAGCACCCCCCGCGCACGCCGCCGCCGCGGCCGAAG
>DATJEJ010000205.1:0-6932 GCA_035496795.1 Candidatus Omnitrophota bacterium | reverse complement strand
GAAGCGTTCCGGAGCGCGGTGATGAGCGGCAGCGTGATCTTCCCGCCCTCGAGGTCGCTTCCCATCGCCTTCCCCATCACGTTCTCGGCGCCCAGATAGTCGAAGATGTCGTCGGTGATCTGGAACGCGAGGCCGACGGCGCGGCCGTAGCGGAACATCGCCTGGCGCGCTTCGGGGTCGGCCCCGCCCGAGAACGCCCCGAACTCGCAGCCGGCCGAGATGAGGCAGGCGGTCTTCTCTTCGATGACGCGCATGTACTCCGCCTCGGTCAGATCGAGGCGGTTCTTCTGCTCGATCTGGCGCAGCTCGCCCTGGCTCATCCGGTGCGTCGCCTCGGCCAGGAGATCCATCGCCTCGTACATGCGGTTCTTGACCAGGATGGAGAACGCCTTGGAATAGAGGTAGTCGCCCATGAGGATCGCGACGTCGTTGTTCCAGGCGCTGTTCACCGTGGGCAGGCCGCGGCGGACCAGGCTCTTGTCGACGCTGTCGTCGTGGATCAGCGTGGCCGTGTGGATCAGCTCCACGACCACCGCGCCCAGCACCGACTCGTCGCTGATGTCGCCGAAGCCTCGGGTGGCGAGCAGCAGGAGCGTGGGGCGGAAGCGCTTTCCGAAGGCGCGATGGAGATGCGCGCCGACCGCGCCCACGAGGGAGACGTCGCAGAGAAAGGCGTTGTCGAGCCGCTCCTGAAAGCGCTCGAACGCCTCGGCGATCGGCTCTCGGATCGAGGCGAGCGTGGGTTCTTCGGGGTTCGGCCGCGCGGGACTCTGGCTCGTTCGGGTCAATTCACTCCTAGTTTCATGGGGGCCCGTTCCTTGCGGACGCGCCAGTCTAGGCGGGAGGGCCCGCCGTGTCAATCGCCATGCCCTGGGACAGGCGCCGCAGGAGCCGCTTCCGCTCGTTCAGCGAGGGGTCTTCGGTCACCTCTTCGAGCAGCCGTTCCAGGATGCGCCCCACGTCGGGGCCGGGCGCAAGCCCAAGCTCGCGCATCACGTCGGCGCCGTCCACCTTGAGATCCCGCACCGAGAGGGCCTCCTGCGCCTCGACCACCCGTCCGATCCGCTCGGTCAATTCCCCCAGGTAGTGCGGGAAGCCGGTCTTGAGGCCGTTCCCCTGGTTGTCCGCGATCCGGAGGTCGAACAGATCGGCCACGTTCTCGAGGCCGACCGTGCGGACGAAGCGGCGCACCGTGGCGTCGGTCCACTCCGGACGGTAGTCGAACATGTGGTTCTTCACGAGATGCGCCACCCGGTCGGTCAGGTCGCGGGAGAAGCGGAGCCGGGTCATCGCCGCCTCGGTCAGCCGCGCGCTCTCGAACTGGTGGTTGTAGAAGGTGGCGTCGCCGTTCTCCCTTTCCGCCCGCGTGGCCGGCTTCCCCACGTCGTGGAACAGGGCCGCCAGGCGCACCGCGGGTTTCACCGGAGGCGCCGCATCGGTCGAATAGAGCGTGTGGAAGTAGACGTCGTAGGCGTGGTAGCGGTTCTGCGGCACGGCCACGCAGGCGGCCAGCTCGGGAAGGATGATCTCGAGGAGGCCCGAGCGGCGCAGCACCTCGAAGCCGCGCGACGGATGGGGCGCCTGGAGCATCTTGAGAATCTCGTCCCGGATCCGCTCGGCCGCCACTCGCGCGACCTGCTCCCGCGCCGTCGCCAGCGCGGCGAAGGTCTCCGGCTCGACCTCGAACTCGAGGGTGGCGGCGAAGCGCGCGGCGCGCACCGGCCGGAGCCCGTCCTCCTGAAAGCGTGTCGCGGGATCGCCCACGGCGCGCAGGATCCGCCGGGCCAGATCGTCGCGGCCCCCGAACGGATCCCACTCCGCCCGCGCGATCGGGTCCCACGCGATGGCGTTCACGGTGAAATCGCGTCGCGCGAGGTCCTGCTCCACGTCGCCGGTGAACGTGACGCGGTCGGGCCGGCGCGCGTCCGAATAGCCGGATTCGACGCGGAAGGTGGTCACCTCGCAGGGGCCGCTCGCCAGGGGCACCGTGACCGTGCCGTGCTTCAGCCCGGTCGGGATCGCCTGCGGGAAGAGCGCGAGCACGCGCTCGGGGACGGCGCTGGTCCCCACGTCCCAGTCGAGCACCGGCGTTCCGCGGATGAGATCCCGCACGCAGCCACCCACGAGGCACGCGCGGTGCCCGTCCCCCTGGAGGCGAAGGATCAGCTCGCGCACGGGCGGAGGCACCCGGGTCGGATCGGGAGGGAGAGGCGTCATGGCACGCTCGATGGTAGCAGAGCGCGCGAGCGTTGCGGCCCGCGAGGGGAGCGGCTAGGCTCGGCCCCATGCGCCTTCGCCCGCCTTCCCCGCGCGGCCTCCCGCGCCTCGTGCTCGCCGGGGCTTTGGCCGCGACCGCCCTGGGCGCCGGCACGCCGGCCGCCGCCGACCCCTTCCTCATCCCCTGCGCGCGCGAGGGCTCCTGGACCGCACCCGACCGCCAGGTCCACGTCGCGGCATCGCTCGCGATCGCGGCGTCGCTTCGCGTCGAGGGGCGCTCGCGGGTGGAATCGGTCGCCGGAACGGCGGTGATCGGCGTGGCGAAGGAGATCTACGACGCCACCTTGAAGCCGAAGCGGCTGGGACGCGGGGCGAGCCGGAAGGACCTGGCCGCCGATCTCCTCGGCGCGCTCGCGGGGGTGCTGATCGTGGCGGCCGTCGATCGCTGACGGACGGCCCGCGCCGCGGCGGCCCTACGCCGCCAGGCGCTTCCGCTCGAGCGGGATCGTCACCGTGAACACGGCGCCGCGCGGCCCGTTCTCCGCCGTGATCTTCCCGCCGTGGTTCGAGATGATCCGATAGCAGGTGGAGAGGCCGAAGCCGTGCCCCTCCGGCTTGGTCGTCACCGAGGGCTCGAAGAGCTTGTTGATGACTTCGGCGGCGATGCCGGGCCCGGTGTCCTCCACGACGACGCGGATCTCCTCCCCCAGGACGCGGGTCCGGACCGCGATGCGCGGGTCGCTCCGGCCGGCGTCGTTCATCGAGTCGGCCGCGTTCGAGAAGAGGTTCATCAGCACCTGCTGGATCTGACCGGGGTCCAGCGAGGCCTCGGGCAGGTCGGGCGCCAGGTCCAGGTCGAAGGCGATCCGCTCGTATTTGTTCTGCGGGACGATGAACTCCACCGTCCGCCGCACGAGATCGTTCAGGCGGGTCGGCAGCTTCCGGATCTCCTTGTGCGAGAAATCCAGGAGCCCCTTCACGAGCACGCCCATGTTGCGCGCCTGCTCGGCGATGATCCGCGCGCTCTCCTCGGTCTTCTCCACCGGCTGCTTCCCGATGCCCATCAGGAGGAGCTGCGCCCGCCCGGAGATCGCGGCGAGGTAGTTGTTCAGCTCGTGGGCGATCTCCGCCGCCATTTCCCCCTTCGCGGCGAGACGCTCCGAGGAGACCAGCTCGTCCTTGGCCTTCTCGAGGGCGATGTAGCGGGCGCCCGCCTCCTTGATCAGGAGGAGCGGCACGAAGAAGAAGATGAGTCCGAAGAAGCCCAGGGCCAGGTACGACACCACGACGAGGGGGGAGAGGAAGAAGAGCGCCGCGGAGCCGAGGAGCGAGATGGGATACAGGTACTCCTCGCGCCAGGTATTCAGGAGGCGCCGCCCGCTCGAGAGCGCCACCGCGCCCGACACGAAGAGGGTGTTCACCAGGAAGTAGACGACCGTCGCCGCGGCCCAGGGCACGATCAGGGCGATCCCGTGGAACGCCGGGAGACCGCCCGCGCGCACGAGCGGCGCCCCCCCGAGCGCCTCGAACACGAGCCCGGCGGCGGCGAGCGAGAGCACGTTCTGCCCCGCGTTGAAGACCGCCTTGTACCACTTCCGCCCCGAGAAGAAGAGGTTCGCGAGGGCAAAGGCGACCGCGACGATCCAGACGGAGGGCATGAAGCCCAGCAGCACGAGGAGGCTCAGATCCACGGCCGAAGCCATGCTCTCCATCGCCTTGCCGGTGAGCGTCGGAATCCAGAGGCTCTCCGCGAGCAGGCTGACCAGGATCCAGACGGCGACATGCATCCACCCGATCGCCTGCAGCGCGTGGAGCGACAGCGCGAGCACGACGGCGCCCGCGGCGGACACCACGGCGATGTAGGCGACCAGCTTCCGGCTCACGACGCGCGCTCCGGCGGGCGGTCGAGGGTCCGGTAGAGCTCGGGCCGGCGGTCGGCGAACAGATCGTTCCGCGCCGTCACGCGCTTGTCGCGCGCCAGCAGCGGATCGATCTCCGCGGTGCGCACGCACTCCTCCTCGGAGTCCGCCGACGCGAGGCGCTCGCCCCGGGGCGAGACGATCTGGCTCCGCCCCGTGAACGCGAGCGTGACGTCCCCCACGGTCTCGCTCCCCGTGCGGCTCGCCGTGATCGTGAAGATCCGGTTCTCGAGGGAGCGGGTGATCATCGCGTCCTGACAGTAGGGATGGACGAGATTCGAGGGGTGCGCGATCACGTCCGCCCCTTCCAGCGCCAGCACGCGGGCCATCTCGGGAAAGCGCCAGTCGAAGCAGATCATGATCCCCACGTCGGCGCCCGCCGCCTTCGCATGCCGGGGCGAGGCGCCCGCGCGATCGAAGACCTCGGTCTCGGTGTCGAAGAGATGCGCTTTCCGGTAGCAGACGACCGGACCTTCGGGCTGGATGGCCACCGCGCTGTTGTAGATCTTCGCGCCCGCGCGCTCGGCGATGCCGAACACGATCGCGCGGCCGGTCTCGCGCGAGGCCGCGGCGAGACGCGTCACGGTCGGACCCGACGGGACCGGCTCGGCCACCGCGCGCAGCGCTTCCCTGTCGAGGTAGAGATAGCCCGTGGTGGAGAGCTCGGGACAGACGAGGAGATCGGCCCTCGTGGATCGGAGCGCCTCCTCCAACCGAGCGGCGTTCCGTTCCGGCCGCCCCCGCTCGGGGGAGAATTGGAAGAAGCCCGCGATCATCGAAGCCCTGATCGTGCTGCGTTAACCCGCTGGGGGGCGCGACCTTCGGCGGTCACGGCCGAACCCTACCAGCGGCCGCGAGCCATCGTCAACGGGATTCGCCCGATCCTCCCCCGCGCTCGAGCAGCTCGCGCGGGTCGAGGGGTGCCTCCTTGGTGCCCGGAGGAGCGGAGAGGGTCAGGTCTCCGGGGCGCGCCCGGGACGCGAGATTCCAGTTCCGGAACTCGATCCAGACGGTGTCGGTGGGCGAGGCGATCGAGACCCAGTGCGGCAGGCCGGTGCCACGGGCGCGCGACATCCAGACCGAGACCTCGGGGAGCGAGTCGCCCAGCGAGCCGCCGCGCAGGCGGTAGCCGTCGCGCACGCGCCCGCGGATGGACCGCGGCTCCGCGCGGGCGTCGAGACGGGCGCGGAGGAACTGCTCCGGCTCGGCGACCAGGCGGCGAAGGCGCGCCGGCGCGCGCGAATAGGGCGCGCGATAGACGGTGCCCTCGGAGGGACTGTAGAGGAGGAAGAGCTCCTTCTGCCGGTCGATCACGATCTCCTGGCCGCCGCTCGCGCTGGAGCGGTACCGGAGGCCGCGGCCGGGAAGGATCCAGACCGATCCGTTCTCGCGCGAGGGCTCGCCGCCGAACGGATCGCTCCGCTCGATCGCCATCAACGCCCTGGCCTCCTGCGACGCGAGGACCCGCCGGAAGGAGGCGCGGACCTCCTCCTCGGCCGCATCCGCTCCGAGAAGCGCGCGCGGAAGGACGCCGAGCGCGAGCACGAGAAGGCCCGCGCCCGCCGCGACGAGGCCGCCGAGACCGCGCGCGCTCAAGGCTCCGCTCCGTCCGCGCCGTCCTCGCCGATCCCGAGAAAACGCCGGAGCAGCGCGCGGCTCCGCGGATCGTCGAGCGAGAGCATCGTCCACTCGGGATCGGCCGGAGGCAGGTGGCGCAGCCGGGACGGACCGGGGCGCGCGTATTCGTCGATGTCCAGCCGCACCACCGCGGGGCCGCGCTCCCATTCCACCGAGCGCGGCAGCGTTCCGCCGCGATAGCTCTTGGGATCGCCGTAGCGGATGGTGACCAGCGTGCCGCGGCCGCCGGCGCCGCCGATCCGGAGCCGCCGCGGCTCCCCCTTCGCGCTCAGCTCGAGGCCGAAGGGATTCGTCGCCTCGCCCACGAACACCCCGGCCACCCGCCAGCCGTCGCCCCAGGGCTCCACCGTTCCGTGCTCGATCGCGGCGCGGATCCAGCCGGGGCTGAAATCCCAGGGGCGCGCGAGGAACCGAAGCCCGTGCGGCCCCAGCCCGTCCTCCCCCAGGACCGGGCCGGCGAGACCGAGATCCATGGGGCGGAGCGCCACGTACAGGGAGTCGCCCAGGTAGGAGGCGTCCAGCGCGCGGATCGGTCCGACGTAGCCCACGACGATGAGGCTGTCCACTTCGGTGGCCCAGCGCACGTCCATCGAGCCCTCGCTGGCGCCGCCGCGCTTGAGCGAGATCGCTCCCGATCCGCGCGAGGCCGGCTCCGCCTTGGCGAATTCCTCGAGGAAGCGCGCCCGCGCCTTCTCCCCCGAGCCGGACGGCCCGCCCGTGAGCGAGACCGGGGCCTTGCCGCAGCCCGCGAGCGCCAGCATCGCCACGCAACCCGCTTGCGCCAGCGCGCGGAGGACGGCAGAGTGGCGGGAATGGAGACGGAAGCGATCGAGAGCAGGAAGGCCGCCGGGACCGATCCGGTCTTCTGGACGGCGCCGCCGGGGACGATTCCCGCGAGCGCGACGCTCGTCATGACGACGCGCGTCGGCGGCGTCAGCCGGGGACCCTACGCCGAGCTCAACGTCGGCCTCCGCGTCGGCGACAGCGAAGATTCGGTCCACGAAAACGTCCGCCGGATCCGCGGCGCGCTCGGGATGGACGCGCGCGAGCCGGCGCGCGTCCGGCAGGTGCACGGCGTCGACCTCGAGCACGCGGTAGCCGCGAACGCGTCCGACCGGGTCCCCCGCGCCGACGGGCTCCTGCTCGCGGCCGGAGATC
>DATJEJ010000204.1:0-5668 GCA_035496795.1 Candidatus Omnitrophota bacterium | reverse complement strand
TCCTCTACGCCGTCGCCGAGCGTTCCCTCACCCCGGTCCACGCCGAGGCGTACGCGAAGAAGCTGCGCGCCGTCCGGGTGATGCAGCGGGCCGAGCAGACGCTCGCGGCCTGGAAGAGGACGCGGGGGATCGCGATCGACGAGCGGAACGACCCTTCCACGACGGGCGTCATCGGGCCGCAGTTCACCCTGACCACCACGGATCGCGGGTCCCAGGCGGCGAAGGTCGTCGCCGCGCATCCCAACTTCGCCGCCGCGGTGACGCAGATGATGCTGCAGGCCGGGGTCCGGGAGGGGGATCTCGTGGCCGTGGGGCTCACGGGCTCTCTTCCGGGGCTCAACCTGGCCGTCCTTTCGGCCTGTCGCGCCATCGGCGCCGAGCCGGTCGTGATCGCGTCGGTCGGCGCCTCGATGTTCGGTGCCACCGATCCCGACTTCACCTGGCTCGACATGGAGTCGGCGCTCGATGCGCGCGGCGTGTGGCACTACCGCTCGCTCGCCGCGTCGCTGGGCGGCGGCGGCGACGTCGGGCGCGGCCTGTCTCCCGCCGGAAGGCGCCTGCTCCTCGATTCGATCGAGCGGAACCGGGCCCAGCTCATCGACGCTCCGAATCTCATGGACGCGGTGCGCCGGCGCATGGCGCTCTACGACTCCGTCGCTGCCGCGCGCGGACGTCCGATCAAGCTCTACGTGAACGTCGGGGGCGGTCTCGCCAGCCTGGGGGGCGCGCAGAACGCGCGTCTGGTCCCGGCCGGGCTCACCTTTCGGCTCGCGGCGCGCAACTATCCCAATCGCGGAGTTCTGAACGTGATGGCCGAGCGCCGCATCCCGGTCATCCACCTGCTCGAGGTGGAGCGGCTCGCGGCTCGGCTCGGCATCGTGGATCGTGAGACCGGCGCCACCCCCGACGCGGGCAAGGGGCTCCTCTTCGTCCAGTACCAGTACAACCTCTGGATCGTCTCCTTGGCCGCGGTCTCCATCCTGGCCGCCAACGTCTTCGTCTTGCGCCTCGACCTGAGGCGCCGGCTGATGGGTCAGCCGCATCCGGAAAGGGCCGACGCCGCATGAAACGGAACTCGCATTGCCTTCTGGCTGCCCTCAGCCTCGCCCTGGTCGCCGCGCCGTCCGCCGCCGCGCCGCGCTGGCGCGCGCTGGAGCGCATCGCCGGGCACGAACCGGTGGCCGTGACGGTGGAGGGCGCCGCGCGCGGCTACTATCGCCTGGATCGCGTCGCGCCGCTCGAGATCCCGGTCACCGGCCCCGCGCGGCTCCAGGTGATCACGCGTGCCGAAATCGCGCCAGGACGCGAGGGCGTCTGGTACCGCGTGTGGGGCGATCTGGACGGAACGCGCCTGCGCGAAGAACGCACGGAGAGCGCTCCCGCCCGAAAAGCGTCGATCGCGGGAGCCGCGCGCGTGGTCTGCAAGAGCCGGACGTTCTCCTGGGAAATCCCCGCGGGGGACCATCGCCTGCGGATCTTCGGAGACGTGCCCCCGCCCGCTCGGGGAGGGAATGGCGGCGCCGTCCTGGCGCGTCTACGGATGAGCCTGTCGGAGACCGGCCCGCTTCCGATGGTCTCCCTCACGCCGGTCGACGCCATCCGCAGCGTGACCCTGGCGGAAGGAGAGACGCTGATCCCCTACTACACGATCGTCCCCGGCAAACCCGCTCGCGTCCGGGTCGTGGGACCGACCGACCTGGAGCTGACCTCCAGGCTGGACTTCGACACCACCATGCGCGGCGAGCAGTCCTACCGCGTGCAGGTCTGGGAGGCCGGCCGCCGGCTCCGCCAATTCGACTGGCGCACCACCAAGGCCTCGACCGCGTCCTACACCGATCTCCACGACCGGGTCGCGTCCAAGATGAGCCGGGTCACCTTCCCGGTGGGGGAGGGCACGCACGAGCTGCTCGTCCACCTGATCGAGCCGAAACAGGGGTCCGCCGAAATCCGCATCCGCATTCCTCAACCTACCGCGGGAGCCAGCGAATGAAGCCACGTCCCGTCATCGTCCGCGCGCGGTCCGGCGCCTCGCAGCGTCTCGTCCCCCTGTTCGTGGCCGGTCCACTGGCCGCCGCGCTGCTCCTGGGGGCCGTTCCGTCCCGGGCCGCGAACGGCTCCCGCCTGCTTCTCGGGGTCGGCGTCTCGACTTGGTACGACGACAACACTCTGCAGTACTCGGCCGATCAGATCGCGCTCCTCGACTCGGGCACTCGGCCCGAGCGGTTCTCGGTGGAATCGAGCGACGACCCGGCCCTGAGCTCCTCGGTCTCGCTGGCGCTCAACGACCGGCTGGGAAAGGGCCGCACGCGCACGATCCGGGTCCGCGGACAGGGTGAATTCCATCAGAACAGCCGAACCGCTGATTTCCGCTCCGGGAGCCTCCTGTGGCAGGAGCCGATCGCGCGCGGCACGCGGCTATCGCTGTCGGGGTACTACACGCCTCATTTCTACCTGCGCCAGCTTCGGGACGACGACATCACCGCGGTCGGCGCCAATCCCTACCGGCGCGCGGAATTCTCGCTGGCGATCGGCGCGCTGCGATGGAAGCAGAGAGTGGGGCGCCGTACGGCCCTGGAGACGAGCTATCAGTTCGAGCATCGCGGTTACAACTCCGACTTCGTCGAGCGGACCTCGGACACGCACGAGGGGAAGCTCGCGTGGGGATGGAGCCGGCTGGGCGGGCGGGGGAGCGCATCGGTGCACGGCGGCTACCGCGCGAGCGATGCCCGGGGCGCCGACGGGGACGAGACGGCCGGATCCCTCCCCGATGATCCCGACGTCGGGTACCACGGTATTCTGGCGGGCGTCGACGGAATCATCGACCTGGAGCCGCACCGCGCCCGTGGGTTCATGCTGGGACTGGGCTATGAGCTGGCGACCCGGGATTACACCTCGAAGGTGGCCGGCGACACCTACCACGCAGGGCGGAAGGACGTGGATCACACCCTCGACGCCAGTCTTCGGTGGAGCGCGCGCGGCGGGTTCGCGGTCCGCGGCTTCTATCGTCACGAGACCAATGACGCGCGCCTGGGGGGGGCCGCTCCCGCCACGTCCGACGTGGGGAGCTTTACCGAGAATCAGGTTGGAGTCGCGGTCGAGTGGTCCAAGGTGCTGTGGCGTTCCTCCGCGGAGGACGTGGATTCCGACGACGATACGCCCTGAGGACCTGTGGCGTTTCGGTGTCGGCGGGGAGCGGCAGCGCCGATCAGCGCGCGATGAGCTCCCCGAGAGACTCGATCCGCGCGTCGCCGGGGCGCCGGTAGCCGATGAAGTACACGTCGGCGGCGCGCGCGGCCTGGGCGTCGAAGTCGGAATCGCCGACGTAGCAGGCCTCCTCCCGCGAAGCACCCGCTTCGCGCAGCACGTGCTCGATCAGGTCGGGCTCGGGCTTGCCGTTCGCGACCAGGTCCACCCCCGCGGCCCAGCTCACGTGCCGCCGCAGCGAGGCCAGCTCCAGTAGCCGCTCGACCATCGCCATCGGGGAGTTGCTCGCGACCGCGATCCGCTTTCCCGCTCGCTCCAGGCCGGCGAGCGTCTCCTGGGCCCCTTCCATCGGCTGGATCCATTCCGCGTAGCGGGGAAACTCGCGCGTGTAGTGCTCGATCAGTCCCTCCACCGTCCAGTCCGGAAAGAAGCGCCGCCGGTCGGCCTCGACATCCTGCCCCCAGCAGACCGCGAACTCTTCCTGGGTGAGGGGGCGCTTGCCGTGCGCTTCGAGCGTAGCGTTCAAGAGCCGCCACCAGCATTGGAAGGAATCGACGAGCACGCCGTCGAGGTCGAAGATGACGAAGCGGTAGGGCAGGAGCGAAACGGGCACGCCGCATTGTAAACGAAAGGCCCCGGCGGAGGCTCCGCCGGGGCTCGATGAACGGCTGTGCCGCGGTTACCAGCCGCAGTAGGGATCTCCGTAGCCTCCGTAGTAGTACCCCGGAGAACCGAACGAAAGGCTGACCGCCACCCGCGGGCGATGCCGGTAGTGGTGGTAGTGGACCGGGCGCACGTAGGCGATGTCGTCGTCGTAGCAGTAGGGGTCGCCGACGATGACCTCGCGGTAGCGGGGCCGGTAATACGACACGTAGTACGGCCGGTAGTAGGAGCGGTACGCGACGCTCCGGTAATACGGCCGGTACGCGTATCCGTAGCTCGCGACGCGGTGCCGGCCCCAGGCGTGTCCGCGGCCTCGGTTCGCCGAGGCCGTGCCCGGGAGCGCGAGCAGCGTGGCCGCGAGGATCAGCACGGCGGTCGTGAAGGCGAGGCCGCCGCGCCTGTGAAGAACGTTCCGCATCTCATCCTCCTTGCCGGGTGGCCCCGGCGGTTGCACGCGTGACTTCTCCTCAGCGCCGATCGCGCGCCGCGACCGGCTCCCGCGTGGCGGGCGCGCGATCCAGGTGGCGGATGATGGCGTCGGAAAAGGCTTCCAGATCGTCCGGCTTCCGCGAGGTGATCAGGTTGCCGTCCTCGACGACCGTCCGATCCACCCAGTTCGCCCCGGCATTCACGAGGTCGGTCTTGATCGAGGGCCACGACGTCACCGTCCTGCCGCGCGCGATTCCGGCCTCGGCGAGCATCCAGGGGGCGTGGCAGACGGCCGCGACCGGCTTGCCCGCGTCGAAGAACGCGCGCGTGAAAGCGACCATGCGGGGGTCCATGCGGAGCTTGTCGGGCGAGTAGCCGCCCGGAATGACGATGGCGTCGAACTCGTCGGCGGAAACCTCGCCGATGCCTCGGTTGGCCGCGACGACCTCCTTATGCTGTTTCCCTTCGATCCGCTTTCCGGCTTCCGACCCGATCACCGTGATCTGGTGGCCGGCTTCTTTCAAGCGGTCGTAGGGGACGCGGAACTCAGAGTCCTCGAACAGGTCCGCGATGATCATTGCGATTGTACCCATGGCTCCCTCCTTGGGGATGGGGTCCACGGCAGAAAAGGTGCATCGCGCGTGCCCGAGCCACGAATGCGGGCCTCCGGCAGGAATGAAAAAAGGCGCGCCGGGTACTTCGGCGCGCCTAAAGCTGCCGCGATTCGGTACCGCTACGCGCGATCGGCGATCCGCGCCCGCCCCTCCGGCGTGCCCATGGCCACCGACTCGGCCAGGAGCTCGCGCTGAAGCTCCAGCGCCTTCGGCATATAGGGATCGAGGGTGCGGAAGAACTCCCCCTGCGATCGGACCTCCTCGTTCCATTCCTCGGGGCGCACGGCCGTGGCCTCCATGAAGTCCTCGCTCGCGATCGAGAGCCCGGAGAGATCGAGGTCCCCCTCCCGCGGCACCCAGCCGACCGGGGTCTCGCGCCCGCCCACCGAGCCCAGCGCGCGGTCCACGATCCACTTGAGGACCCGCATGTTCTCGCCGTATCCCGGCCAGACGAAGCGGCCCTCCGGATCCTTGCGGAACCAGTTCACCATGAAGATCTTCGGGGGATAGGGAATCCGGGAGCGCATCTCCAGCCAATGGCAGAAATAGTCCCCCATGTTGTAGCCGCAGAAGGGGAGCATCGCCATCGGGTCGCGCCGCACGACGCCCACCTTGCCGGTGGCCGCGGCCGTCGTCTCCGACCCCATCGTCGCGCCCATGTAGACCCCGTGGATCCAGTTGAACGACTGCAGCACGAGCGGAATGGTGCTGGCCCGCCGTCCGCCGAAGATCAGCGCCGAGATCGGCACCCCCTCCGG
>DATJEJ010000203.1:0-2473 GCA_035496795.1 Candidatus Omnitrophota bacterium | reverse complement strand
CGATCGTGTAGAGGCCAAAGAAGAGGATCATCGCGAACAGGAGGTTGGCGAGCGGGCCGGCGACGGTGATCAGCGCACGCGCCCACCACGGCTTCTCGAGGAACTCCCCCGCATCCCCCTCCCGCTCCTCCTCGGGATTGTCCCCCGCCATCCGGACGAAGCCGCCGAGCGGAAGGAGCGAAATCCGGTAATCCGTCTCCCCGGCCCGGAAGCCGACAAGGCGCGGCCCCATGCCGATCGAGAAGGAGAGGACGCGCACCCCGAGCCACTTGGCCACCAGGAAGTGGCCCAGCTCGTGGACGAAGACGAGAACGCCCAGGACGAGGGCTCCGTACAGCAGGGTCGGCAGGAAGGCGGCCATCGGGATCCTCGGGTGGACGCGAATGGGAACAGGTTCGGCAACACGGTAACAGGTTGGGAATTCTGAATCAAGGCGGCCCGGACACCTCCGGACGGCCCGTCCTACGCACCCTCGAACCAGGGAGCCGCCCCAGGAGTTCCTCGTAAAGCGCTCTCGTGAGGGCGGCCGTCCGATCGGCGGAGAAAGCGCGGGCCCGTTCCCTTCCACGGGCCCCCATCGCGGCGCGCAACGCGGGGTCGGCGCTGAGCCGCGCCATGGCCGCGGCGAGGGCGCCGGGATCCCTGGGCGGCACGAGCAGTCCGGTCGCTTCGGATTCCACGATCTCGGGGACGCCCCCCACGGCGGTCCCGACGACCGGCAGTCCGGCGGCCATGGCGTCGAGCACGGAGGTGCCGAGCCCCTCGAGGTAGGAGGAGAGGACGAAGAGGTCCGCCGCGCGCAGGAGCGGCACGACGTCCTCCCGGAAGCCCAGGAAGCGCACGCGCTCGCCCAGCCCGAGCGATCGGTGCTCGACGAGGAGCGCCTCGCGGAGCGCGCCCTCGCCCGCGATCCAGACGCGGAGCCGCGGAGCCGCGCCGGCGGCCGCGGCGGCGGCCTGGAGCAGCGTGGTCTGCGACTTGTGCGGCGCCAGGGCCGCGATCTGGATCGCGAGCACCTCGTCCGGAGCGATGCCGAGCGAGGCCCGCGCGGCGGCCCGATCGAAGGGCTCCTCGAACGGCTCGAGATCGATTCCGCTCGGAATCACGCGGATGACCCGGCCGGGAACGCCGCTCGCCTCGAGGGCGCGCCGGACTCCCTCGGAGATGGCGGCGATCGCCTCGATCGGAAGCCCGTAGAGGAGCCGGCTTCCCAGGGACCCGCGCACGGGAAAGTCCACGCGGCGCGAGAGGACGCGGACCGGCCCGGGTGCGGCGAGCGCGGCCATCGCGCCCAGGGCGTGAGCGCGCGCCGCGTGCCAGTGGACCACGTGCGGGCGTATCGCGCGCGTCGCGGACGCGAGGCGGAGGATCGAATCGAGGTCCCAGGTCCCCCGCATCGGGACGGCATGCACCGGGAACCCCTCGGCGCGCGCGCGGGCGGCGAGCGCGCTCCTCCCCGGCGCGGCCAGGCGCGGCTCGTCCCCGGCCTGGCGCTGGCGGCGCATGAGGAGGAGTACCTGGCGCTCCCCGCCGCGCCACGTCCGCTCGGAATCCACGTGGAGGACGCGCAGGGGTCCGCCCGCATGCGACGGCCCTTGGGTGCCGGGCCCCGCCGCGCTCATCGCCGTCCGCCTCGCGGCCGGCGGATCGCCTCGAGGAGTGCGGCCCCCACGCGCTCGGGGGTCGCGAACCGGAGCGCCGCCTCGCGGCCCGCGGCGCCCAGCGCTTCCCGGCGCGCGGGGTCCTCGGCCAGGGCCTCGATCGCAGCGGCGAGCGCTTCGGCGTCGCCGGGAGGCACCAGCGCCATCGGGGGCGATTCCGGGAAGAGCTCGGCGACGGCCGGCGAGCGCCGCGTCACCACCGGCACCCCGGCGGCGAGGGCCTGGTAGACCTTGTGCGGGATCACGCGCGCCGCCTTCTCCGTCGTGCCGAAGAGGCCCAGGGCCACGTCGGCGTCCGCCAGGATCGCGAGCGCCTCCGGGTACGGCACGCGCGGGACGCGCCGGATGCTCCGGAGCCCGAGCGCCGCCGCATCCCGGTCGGCGCGATGCGCCGTCATACCGCTTCCGACCAGGGTGAAGCGCGCGAAGCCGGTCCCGCGGCGCGCTTCCAGGAGGGCCGCGGCGCCGATCACCGCCTCCACCCCGTGCAGCGGGAGAAACCCGCCGACGTACACGACGTGGAGCGGCGCGCCCTCCCGCGCTCGCGGCGCCGCGCGCAATTCGCCGAGCGCGAACGCGGCGTGGTCGGCGCCCACCGGGACGCGGGCGAGCTTCGAACGCGCCACGCCGAACTCCGACGCGAAGAGCTCGCCGTGCTCCCACGTGTCGCAGAGGACGACGTCGGCGAGGCGCATCGCGAGCGCGTCGCTCGCGCGGAGCCGCGCCGCCGCCA
This sequence comes from Candidatus Omnitrophota bacterium, assembly GCA_035496795.1. Classification (GTDB taxonomy): domain Bacteria; phylum Eisenbacteria; class RBG-16-71-46; order SZUA-252; family SZUA-252; genus DASQJL01. The sequence continues at coordinate 79 of DATJEJ010000203.1, read as the reverse complement.
CGGAGCCGGGGCGGACGCGGCCCAGGTCGCGCACCTGGGTGTCCCAGCGCGAGACCAGGGGATCGAAGAGGAGCGGCGC
>DATJEJ010000202.1:0-6566 GCA_035496795.1 Candidatus Omnitrophota bacterium | reverse complement strand
ATGGCGCCCTTCCCGAACTGCCGCTCGATCTGCTGCACGGCCAGCTCCAGCGCCTTCGTTCGTTCCTTGCTCATCTCGCGCGTCGTCGACGGGCCCACTTCCCGAGCGGTCACGTTGCCTGCCATGTGCACTCCCCCTGAGTTTGGTGACGGCGATCCATCCGGGACGCCTGGTTCGGGCCGGGGCGAAAGGTGTTGTGAGTGGGTTCGCGCAGGGTTCCCCACACGTACGTCAGCCTGCCTGCGAACCCGGTGATTGGAGGCGTATTTCCTCCAGAACAGTATACATGGCACCGCTTTTGTGGAGCTGACTTTTCATGACCGCAAGCCGATGGAGCGGCTCCGCTTCGGGCGCTTCGGGCAGCGGCGTGCGGATCAGCGCGTCCACGCCCCGGGCGCCCTCGCGGGCGCGCGCCAGGGTCAGGTGCGCGCGAAACGGCTTGTCGGGGAAACCAAACCCATCCCGCTCCAGGCCGTCGTTCACGACGGTCGCGAGCGCCTCGGTCTCGGTCCCTCCCTGGGCGAGCCCCACCCAGAGCACGCGCGGGCGCTCCGGACGCGGGAAGGCGCCCAGCCGGCCGAGCCGCGCGACCGGCGCCATGAGCCCCGCGCCGCTCCGGCGCACCGAATCCCGCAGCCCGAGGAGCCGCTCGTCGTCCAGGTCGCCCAGGAAGCGCACGGTGAAGTGCGCGTTCTCCGGCTTGACCCAGGAGAGGCCGGCCGAGCGGCCGGCGAGGTTCTGGCCCAGGCCGCGCACGTACGCGATCCAGGAGTCGGGGATCAGGAGTGCGATGAACGTGCGCGTCATGCCCGCGGTCATGCCGGCGCGTGCGCCATGTGCCGGCGCACCAGGTCGAGGGCCAGGGCCGAGGAGCGCACCACGATCTCCTCGCGCGTGCCGGTCAGCTGGAGGCGCACCGCCTGCGCGCCTTCGGCCGTGGCGAGCCCCAGGTAGACGAGCCCGACCGGCTTCTCCGGCGTCCCCCCGTCGGGGCCGGCGATCCCCGTGCTCGACACGGCGAGGTCGGCCCCGAAGCGCTCGCGCGCGCCGGCGGCCATCTCCTGCGCCGTCTCGGCGCTCACCGCGCCATGCCGCGCGAGGGTCGCTCCCAAGACGCCGAGGAGCGTCTCCTTGGCGCGATTCGAGTAGGCGGTCACGCCGCCCAGGAAGTAGCGCGAGGCGCCCGGCGTCGCCGTGATCGTGGCGCCGATGGCCCCGGCCGTGAACGACTCGGCGGTGGCCAGGGTGCGTCCCTGGTCCGCAAGCATCCCCCCCAGGACGTCCGCCAGGGTGTCGCGTCCAAAGCCGTAGAGCGACTCGCCCACGGCCTCCACCACGCGCCGCTCGACGCGCCGGATCGCCTCGGCCGCCCACGACGGATCGAGCGCGAGCACGGTGAGCGTCACGTCCAGGCCGTAGGAGTGCGGCAGGTAGCCGACGCTCACGTCGGGGGCCTCCGACTCGACCCCGGCCAGGCGCTCGGCCAGCACCGACTCGGAGAGGCCGATCGTGCGGATCACGCGGCGCGAGATCCCGGGGCCGAGATTGGCCGCCTTGATGAACGGGATCACGTACTGCGAGAGCATCGCCTCGGCCTCGGCGGGGACGCCCGGGAGCGCGAAGTAATCGGTCTCCAGGTGGTCGAAGTGCAGGCCGGGTGCTGTGCCGCGCGGGTTTTCGATCACGCGCGCGCCGCGCGGGACCAGGGCCTGCGCCTCGTTGATCGCGGGCATGTCGATCCCCCGCGACTTGAACCGCGCGCGGATGTGGGCCAGCACCGATTCGTCGAGCACCAGGCGGCGGCGGAACACCGTCGCGATCACCTTGCGCGTGAGGTCGTCGGGGGTGGGGCCCAGCCCGCCGGTCGCGATGACGAAGCGCGCGCGATGGCCGGCGGCGCGGAACGCCTCGGAGAGGCGCGCCGTGTCGTCGCCGACCGTGGTCTGGAAGATCACTTCGACCCCGATCTCGGCCAGCCGCTCGAGGATCCGGTCGGCGTTCGTGTTCCGCTTCAGCCCGTGCAAGAGCTCGGTGCCGATCGTGATGATCTCGGCGCTCACGGCATGGCTCCTTTCACAGCGGTGCCCCCATCGCGAGCAGGATCCGCAGCACGAGATTGGTCAGGATCCCCGCGAGCAGGTCGTCGACGACGACGCCGTAGCCCCCCGGCAGCGCCTGGCTCCGCCGGATCCCGAACGGCTTCAGGATATCGAAGAGTCGGAAGAGCAGGAACGCCGCGGCGAGATAGATCCAGGCCCGCGGCCCCTCGAGGCGGCCGGTCCCCCCGAGCGCCCCCATGCCCAGTCCGCCCCACACCGACACCATCATCCCGATCACCTCGTCGATGACGATCGGCTTGGCGTCGGTCCCCAGCTCCTTCTCGGCCTCGCCGCTGGACCACACCGCGAGCGGCAGGAGGGCCAGGATCGCGACCAGGAGCGGCGCCGGAGCGAGCGACGAGGGGGCGAGATGGGCGAGGAGCGCTAACGCGACCGCCACGACCAGCGAGGCGGCCGTCGCGGGGGCGACCGGGAAGCGCCCGATGCCGAACGCCGTGGCGAGGAGGACGGCGGCGCGCCGCATGCCGGTGCCGGGTCCTAGCCCAGCGTCTTCAGCACCAGCTTGCAGGCCACCTTCAGCGTGTCGAAGACGCCCGCGCCGCGGAGCGCGACCGCCTCGAAGTACGGCGCCTGGCTCGGATTCAGCTCCTTCTCGAGGTCGGCCACGGAGACCACCCGCGGCAGGTCGCGCTTGTTGTACTGCATCACCAGCGGAACCTTCTCGGTGGCCAGCCCGTGCTCGGAGAGGTTGTCGTGCATGTTCATCAGGCTCTCGACGTTCGCGTCGAAGCGGTCGATCTGCGAATCGGCCACGAAGACGATCCCGTCCACCCCCTTCAAGATGAGCTTCCGGCTGGCGTTGTAGTAGACCTGCCCCGGCACCGTGTACAGGTGGAAGCGTGTGCGGAAGCCCCGGATCTGGCCCAGCTCGAGCGGCAGGAAGTCGAAGAAGAGGGTGCGGTCCATCTCGGTCGCGAGCGAGATCATCTTGCCGCGGGTCTCCTGCGGCACGCGCGAGTAGATGTGCTGGAGGTTGGTCGTCTTGCCGCAGAGCCCCGGACCGTAATAGACGATCTTGCAGTTGATTTCCCGGGACGAGTAGTTGATCAGCGACACGAAGCGATCGTGCTCCTTACTCCCGGAACAGGCTGTCGATCTCGCTGTCGGCTTCCGCCAGGAATTCGGCGCCCAGCGTGGGCACCGTGGCCTCCTCGTTCCGGTACTGAAGCTTGTTGAAGAGCCGGTTCAGCACGACGATCAGCTCGTCCGAGGCGCGGCGCGCCTTCAGGCGCACCAGTCCCAGCGAGGTCTTCTTGTCGAAGAGGACGACCAGGATCACGCGATTGGCGATGAGCGACAGGTAGAGGCTCTCGTTCGTCCCCTGGTGGACCAGGGTGGCGAAGTCCTTCTCGCCGACCATCTCGGCCAGCTGAGCGTTGGCCGCGAAATCGGCCGCCGCGAGCGAGGAGAAGGAGGTGACGTCGAAGCCGGGAGGCTCGCCGATCGAGTTGATGAGCTGACCGGTCTTGTCGATCAGCATGACGCTGCGCGATCCCGCGCTGCGCATCAACGTCTGCAGAATGAGACTGATGGAGTAGAAGTCTTCCTCGAAAAGCGCCCAATTACCCTTGACCATCGTCCTGGCTCCTTGGACAACGGGCCCGAGACGCGGCACGGATCGGCCGCCCGCCCGCGAAGAGGGTGCCCTGCCCGTCCCTCGCGAACCCTGCGGCGAGGCCGATGTGCCCCCACACCCATCCATGGCGCGACAGCCTGTCGCGCGACTTCGAGGAATTGGGCGAAACCTACCATGTTCCCCCCATGGGTCAAGGGGAATGTACCGGAAAATGAAGGGTTACCCGATCTCCTTCCGGCCGGTGAGCGCTCGGGCAAGCGTGACCTGGTCGGAGAACTCGAGGTCGGATCCCATCGGCACGCCGCGCGCGATGCGCGTGACGGCGAGGTCGGGGACGGACTGGAGCAGGCGTGCGATGTAGAGGGCCGTCGCCTCTCCCTGCGCCGTGGGATTGGTCGCGACGATCACCTCGCGCACGTTCCCTTCCTTCACGCGGCGGAGAAGCTCGGTCAGGCGGAGCTGGTCGGGGCCGATGCCGTCCACCGGCGAAAGGGCGCCCTTGAGCACGTGGTAGCGGCCGCGGAACTCACCCGTCCGCTCCAGCGCCAGCACGTCCATCGGCTGCTCCACGACGCACAGGAGGGAGGGATCGCGGCGGGTGTCCGCGCACAGCGCGCACGGCTGGGTCTCGGTGACGTTGCCGCAGATCTCGCAGTCGGTGACCTTGGATTTCAGATCGAGGATGGCCTCGGCCAGGCGGCGCGCATCCGCCTCGGACGTGCGCAGCATGTGGAAGGCGATCCGCTGCGCCGACTTCCGGCCCACCCCGGGAAGGCGGGTGAGCTCGGCGATGAGCGCTTCGAGGAGAGCGGAGGAGTACTGCATCCCGGGCTACAGGAGTCCCGGCGGCAGGCCCGCCCCCGCGGTGACCTTGCCCATCTCCTCCTCGACCATCTTCGTCACCTTGCCGCGGGCATCCCGAAAGGCGGCCAGGACCAGGTCCTCGAGGAGGTCCGCCTCGTCCGGCTTCACCACCTCGGGATCGATCGCGATCGCGGTCACCTCCTGCGCGCCGTTCATCGTGACCTTGACCTTGCCGCCGCCCGCGGAGCCGATCACTTCCTTGGCTTTCAGCTCCTCCTGGACCTGCGTCATCTTGGCCTGGAGCGCCTGCGCCTTCTTCAGCATCGCCTGGATGTTCATGCCACTCCGTTCCCCGGCGCGCCCGTCTCGCCGCTCAGGTCGAGGATCTCCCCGTCGAAGATCTCGACGATCCGCTGCACGATCGAGGGCGCCGCCGGCGGACGTGGGACCGAAGCCGCCGCGGCTCCCTCCGTCGCCTCCGCCGAAGCGTCGGCCAAGAGCTCGCCGCGGACCCGGTCGGCCGCGGCCGTCGCCGCGAAGGGATCGCCGACGACGCAGGCGAGCGTGGCGCCTCGTCCGAACTGCCGCTCGAATTCCTGGTTCAGGATCTCCCGATTCTCCTTCATCTCGAGCATCGCCTTGTGGAAGGAGTGCTCCGGAGCGAGGGCCACCCGGACCGCGGTGCCCGCCACGCCCAGGAACGTCCCTTCCTCGAGGCAGGTGCCGAGGAGGAGTTTACGCTCTTTCACGCCGTCCACGATCCGCTTCCAGCGCTCGGCGTCATACTCCGCGGGCGCGCCCGCGGAAATCGGAGCCGCTTCCCCGGCTGGCGCCGCGGGCGTGGCCGGAGCCGATATCTCGCGCGCCGGAGCCGCAGGGGGCGCCGGAGCTGCAGGGCGCGCCGGAGCTGCAGGGGACGGGCGCTCCGGAATCGCGACCGCGCCGGCGAAGGGAGGCACGCCGGTCGCGTGCGCCTCGGTGGACCGCGGCGGGACGGGCTTGGCGGCCGGTGCCGGCGGGGCCGCGGCGGCGCGGCGCGGGGCGGCGGCCGGCGCTGCCGACGCGACTCCGCCGGGAGCGCTCCCGCCTTCCCCGCTGAGGCGGCTCTCCAGCGCGGCGAGGCGTCGGAGCAGCTCGTCGATCGAGGAAGCCGAGGGGAGCGTGCACAGCTCGAGCAGCGCGACCTCGAGCAGCGCGCGCGGCGTTTCGGCGCGGCGAAGGTCGCCCCGGCTCTCGAGCAGGAGCGCGAGCATGGCGCTCAGGTCGTTCGCGTGGAAGCGGGCGGCCTGCGCGGCATAGCGCTCGCGGTCGGACGGGGCCGCGTCCACCAGCTTCTCCAGCGAGCGGTCCACCGCGATCAGCATGAGCTGACGCAGGTGATGGGCGAGACCGTCGGCGATCTCCTCCACGTCCATCCCGCCGTCGTACAGGCGGTCCATCGTCTCGAGCGCCTGCTTCGGGCTGCGCGCGGCGATCGCGTCGCCCAGCTCGAAGAAGGGGTCCAGCCCGCCCAGGCCCAGCGCCTGCGCCACGGCGTCGGCGGTCACCCCCTCGGGCGCCACCGAGAGCGCCTGGTCCAGCCGCGAGAGCGCGTCGCGCACCGAGCCCTCCGACGCGCGGGCGATGAGTGCGGCGGCTTCGGGATCCAGCTTCACCTTCTCGGCGGCGGCGACCGTTTCCAGATGCGCCACCAGCTCCTCGCTCCGGAGCCTCCGGAACTCGAACACCTGGCAGCGGGAGGCGATGGTGTCGGGCACGTCGAGCGGCTCGGTCGTGGCGAAGACGAAGCGGACGTGCGGCGGCGGCTCTTCCAGCGTCTTCAAGAGGGCGTTCCACGCGAAGTCGGTCAGCTGGTGCGCCTCGTCGATGATGTAGACCTTGGACTTCCCGCCCGAGGGCGCGTACTTCACGTTCTCGCGGAGATTGCGGATCTCCTCGATCCCCCGGTTCGAGGCGCCGTCGATCTCGAGCACGTCGAGCGACGTCCCCGCCGTGATCTCGACGCACGAGCGGCACTGATTGCACGGCTCGGATTCGCCGTCCTTCCGGCGCTCGCAGTTGAGCGC
>DATJEJ010000201.1:0-7767 GCA_035496795.1 Candidatus Omnitrophota bacterium | reverse complement strand
CTTCGTCTTCGATGACGCCGGGCTCCGCGAGGACGCCAAGGCGGCCCTGGACGGGAACGCGAAATACATGGAGTCGCACGGCCGCATGAACGTCGTGATCGAGGGGCACTGCGACGAGCGGGGGTCGGTGGAATATAACCTGGCCCTGGGCGAGAAGCGCGCGCGCGCCGCCAAGGACTACCTCGTCGCCTACGGCATCCCGGCCACGCGCTTGACGACCATCTCCTACGGCAAGGAGCGTCCGTTCGACACCGGGCACACGGAAGAGGCCTGGGCCCAGAACCGCAGGGCCCACTTCGTCTCCAAGTGAAGACGCCCGCTCTCAGGCACGCCGCGCCGCTCGCCCTCGCGCTCGTTCTCGCGGGGGCCGCGGCCGGCTGCGCTCCGGGCAACTACTACCGCGACACCCAGGCCCAGCTCGACAGCCTCCTCACGACGCAGGCCGACCTGGTCCGCCGCGTCGACCGGCTGGACCGGAAGCTGGAGGAGACGCGCGGCGGGATGTCCTCGACCCGCGCGTCCACCGAGACCAACCTCGCCAAGCTCAGCGAGCGCCTCGACGTCGTGGTGAGCCAGCTGGAGCGGAACCAGGAACGGATGCAGGACTTCGGTTTGAAGATCGACACGGTCCGCCAGCGGATGAACGCCGCCGACAGCGCGCGGGTCGCGCAGGGCATGGCGCCGCGCGATACCAGCGGGATCCTCGATCCCGAACAGGCCTATCAGGCCGCCTATTCCGATTACGCCGCGGGCCGCTACAAGCTGGCGGGGGAGGCGTTCCGCGAGTTCCTGCGCCACTACCCCAACACCGAGGTCTCCGACAACGCCCAGTACTGGATCGGCGAGTCGTTGTACGCTCAGGGGGATTTTCCGTCGGCGATCATCGAATTCCGCGCGGTGGTGGACAACTACCCCAAGGGGGACAAGGTCCCGGCCGCGCTTCTCAAGATCGGGATCGCGAACGCGCGGCTCAACAACACCGCCGACGCCAGGAAGAGCTTCGATCAGGTCATCCGGAAGTACCCGAGAAGTCCCGAGGCCGCGCTGGCCAAGGAGCGCCTGGCCCAGCTTCGCTAGCGCTGAACGACCGATTCTCCCGGGCCGCAATGAAGGGTCGCGGGCATGCGTTTCGACAAGCTGACCACCAAGAGCCAGGAGGCCCTCGCCGACGCCGAGTCGCGGGCCGACCGGGCGAACCACCCTGAAGTGCGCCCCGAGCACCTGCTCGAAGCGCTCCTCGCCCAGAAGGAAGGCGCGGTCCCGGCGGTGATCGAGGCCGCGCACGTCGACCGCGCGGCCCTGGACCGCTCCCTCACGCGGGCGCTGGCTTCGCTCCCCACCGTTTCGGGCTCCCGAACCATCGTCCTCTCCACCACGCTCGGACGCGTGCTCGAACAGTCCGAGAAGGAAGCCGAACAGCTCCAGGACGAGTACGTGAGCACGGAGCACCTGCTGCTCGCGATGCTCGATCCCTCGATCGCTTCGCCCGCGGGCGAGGCGCTCAAGCAGGCGGGCGCGACGCGCGAGGGGATCTACCACGCGCTCCTCTCCGTCCGCGGCGGCGAGCAGGTCACGACGCCCGATCCCGAGGACAAGTATCAGGCGCTGGCGAAGTACGCGCGCGATCTGACCGAGACGGCGCGGAAGGGGAAGCTGGACCCCGTGATCGGGCGCGACGAGGAGATCCGCCGCGTCGTGCAGGTGCTCTCGCGGCGCACCAAGAACAATCCGGTCCTGATCGGCGAGCCGGGCGTGGGGAAGACGGCCATCGCCGAGGGCCTCGCGCAGCGCATCGTGAGCGGCGACGTGCCCGAGGGATTGAAGAACCGCCGGCTCCTGGCCCTCGACCTGGGCGCGCTCCTGGCCGGCGCGCAGTTCCGCGGCCAGTTCGAGGAGCGGCTCAAGTCGGTGCTCAAGGAGGTGCAGCGCTCCGAGGGGCAGGTGATCCTGTTCATCGACGAACTGCACACGCTGGTGGGCGCCGGCGCCGCGGAGGGGGCGCTGGACGCCTCGAACCTCCTGAAGCCCGCGCTCGCGCGCGGCGAGCTCCACTGCATCGGCGCGACCACCCTCGACGAATACCGGAAGCGGATCGAGAAGGACGCCGCCCTGGAGCGGCGCTTCCAGCCGGTCTTCGTCGGCGAGCCGACCGTGGAGCAGACGATCGCCATCCTGCGCGGCCTGCGCGAGCGCTACGAGACGTTCCACAAGGTGAAGATCCAGGACGCGGCGCTGGTCGCCGCGGCGGTGCTCTCCGACCGCTACATCGCCGACCGGCAGCTTCCCGACAAGGCGATCGACCTGGTGGACGAAGCCGCGTCGCGGCTTCGCATCGAGATCGACAGCCTCCCCGCGGAGATCGACACGCTGGAGCGCAAGCGCCGCCAGCTGGAGATCGAGCGCCTCGCCCTGAAGCGCGAGAAGGACGAGGGCTCCAAGGCGCGGCGGCGCGCGATCGAAGAGGAGATGGAGGAGACCGGGGCCGAGCTGGCCCGCCTGCGCGCGCACTGGGAGAAGGAGCGGGCGCGCATCCAGAAGATCAACGAGATCAAGGGGAGGATCGAGGAGCTCCGTACCGAGCAGCAGCGCGCCGAGCGCGAGGCCGACCTCGAGCGCGTCGCGCGCATCCGCCACGGCGACATCCCAAAGCTGGAGAAACAGCTCGCCGACGAGACGAGGGCGCTCGCCGAGATCCAGAAGGACTTGAAGATTCTCAAGGAGGAGGTCGACGCCGAGGACATCGCCGAGGTCGTGGCGCGCTGGAGCGGGATTCCGGTGCAGCGGCTCTTGGAGTCGGAGATGGAGAAGCTGCTCCACATGGAGGAGCGGCTGCGGGAGCGCGTGGTGGGGCAGGAGGCGGCGATACGCGCGGTGTCCGACGCGGTGCGCCGCGCGCGCGCGGGGCTCTCCGATCCCAACCGGCCGCTCGGCTCCTTCCTCTTCCTGGGGCCGACGGGCGTGGGAAAGACCGAGACCGCGCGCGCCCTGGCGCAGTTCCTGTTCGACGACGAGCGCGCGATGGTGCGCATCGACATGTCCGAGTACATGGAGAAGCACGCCGTGGCGCGGCTCATCGGCTCGCCGCCGGGATACGTCGGCTACGAAGAGGGGGGCCAGCTCACCGAGGCGGTGCGCCGGCGGCCCTACTCGGTCATCCTCCTCGACGAGATCGAGAAGGCTCACGCCGACGTGGCGCAGATCCTGTTGCAGATCCTGGAGGACGGGCGGCTGACCGACGGGCAGGGGCGCACGGTGGATTTCAAGAACACTCTCGTCGTCATGACCAGCAACATCGGAAGCGACCTGATCCTCGAGCTGGAGGGAACCGGCGAGGCGATGCGCTCGCGCCTGCTCGCCGCGCTCCGCGGCCACTTCCGCCCCGAGCTCCTGAACCGGATCGACGAGATCCTGGTCTTCGAGCCGCTCTCGCAGGAGTCGCTCCGCGAGATCGTGCGGCTCGAGATGAAGAAGGTGGAGCGCCGGCTCGAGAGCCGCGAGCTCTCGCTGGAAGCCGGTCAGGACGTCCTCGATCTCCTGGCGCGCGAAGGGTACGACCCCGTCTACGGCGCGCGGCCGCTCCGGCGCCTGGTCGAGCACCGGATCCAGAATCCCCTCGCGCAGCGGCTCCTCAAGGGAGAGTTCGCCCCCGGCGACGTGATCGAAGTCAAGGTGGCGGGCCGGGACGGGGAACTCGAGTTCCGAAAGCGGGATCGGGCGCGCGCGCCGGCGGTTTCCGCTTGACCGTGGACGACGCGCGACGGTAGCGTGGCGGGTCGCGATTTTCCGGACGTTTCGGTCGACCCGCCGCACACCGCCCCATCCGACGGCGACCCGGGGACTTCATGCGCTTGTCCGAGCTGTTGAACGAGAAGTCGATCAGTCTCTCGCTTCAGGCCCGTGACAAGGAATCCGCCATTAAAGAGCTGGTCCAGCTCCTCGAGTCGGCGCACGGCGTGAACACCCGCGGCGAGATCCTGAGCAAGGTCCTCCAGCGCGAGTCGATGATGTCCACCGGCATCGGGAACGGCGTCGCCATCCCTCACGGGAAGACCCGCCTCCTGGACCATCTCCTGGGGGCCTGCGGCGTCTCCCCCATGGGGATCGACTTCGACTCGATGGACGGGGAGCCCGCGACGCTCTTCATCCTGCTCGTCTCGCCGGAGAGCCTGCGCGGCCCGCACGTGAAGGCGCTGGCCAACGTCTCCCGCCTCCTCAAGGAGGAGTCGGTCCGGGCCGCCCTCCGGCAGGCCCCGAGCCCCGCCGACTTCCTTCGGATCCTGCGTGAGGCGGAGGAGCGCTACCTGGTCGCCTGAGCGTTCCGGGGCGTCCGGGACCCCCGATCCGGGGGCTCGAAGCCCCGCTGGGGGCGCCAAAACCCCTTTTCGGCCCGGCAGGCGCGTGGTACCGTTCCTTCGAACTACCGCCGTGTCCCCCAGAAAGGAGCTTTTCCCTTCCATGAGGCTGCATCGTGGACTATGGGCGGGGGCTTTTGCGCTCCTGGCCCTCGTCGGCTGTGGCAAAGACAACGGAACGATCAAGGATAACGGGGTCTACGCCCCGATTCTCACCGGCATCGCCTCCAATCACGAGCCCGCGGCGCGCGGCACGGAGAACCTGCTCACGGCGCAGGTGACCAACGTGAACAACATGACGCTGCGCTATCACTGGAGCGCCGCGGCGGGGACGCTGACCGATTCCACCAGCGCGACCGCGAAATGGACGCCCCCCGACTCGATCGGTAGCTATAACGTCACCGTCTCGATCGAGGCGGACGACGCGGGCAAGCACTTCTTCAAGACCATGACCGTCCTGATGTCGGTGGACAACGAGTACACCCGCTGGACCGGCACCGAAGCGATCAAGTTCGATCCCGCGCCGACCTCCGGCGGCGGGGTTCTGTTCGCCCAGTACCGCGATCCGATCGTCAAGAGCTCGGATGCCTACCGCGTCGACACGCCGCTCGGTCCGGAGATCCAGCTGACGACCAACTTCTTCAGCGTGGCGGCTCCCAGCGCGAACGCGGGTCGGACCGACATCGCCCTCATGGCCCGGAAGAACCAGACCGATTCCATCTCGATCTATCTCCTCCCCTTTGCCGGAGGGGACACGTCGATGACGCGGGTGTTCGAATTGCGGCATCCCGCCCAGACGTTCCTCGCGAGCCCGCGGTTTGCCCCCGTCGGCAGCAGGCTTGCGTACACGTCGGACTCGCTCATCGGCGGGACCGGTGGCAATACGATGGTCTATTTCCGCGACGGCAGCGATCTGAACGTCGGGCCGATCGCCATGATCGACCCCAACGTGGCCGGAAGCACCTATCTGTTCAATCCGAACTGGGGCCCGGACAAGAACGGCGACGGAACCCCCGATTCCCTCATGATGGCGGCCGTCGATTTCCCCGGGACCTTCTTCGAGACGCGGCACGGAATGTATATCGCCACGCTCTCTCCGCCCAACGGCGCGCAGACGTACACGCAATGGCTCGATGGGCAGTTCCTGGAAACCCCGGACTGGTCGCCCGACGGGCAGTACGTGACCTTCGTGAAGCGGAACGCAGGCACGAACGACCGCGATATCTGGATCATCAACCGCTCCGCGGCCGACATCAGCCAGGCGGTGCGCGTGACGTCGGGACCCGCGGACGACTCGCAGCCCCGGTTCAGCGCGGACGGGAATTCGATCTTCTTCATCTCCAACCGGGTCGACCGGTATGGAGTGACCGGAGTCTATGGAACCGAGCGACGCGGCACGAACATCTGGAGCGTCGCTCATTTTGACCGGCCCTAGGCCGGTTTGCGGCGGCGGCGCGCCTCGGCGCGCCCCCGCCGAACCACACCCAAAGCCAGGAAGATGAGCGCGCCGGATCCGTCTCGCCTCAGCTTCAACACGCGCTGCGTGCATGGCTTTGGCGGGCTGGATCCCTCCACCGGCGCCGTCTCGGTCCCCATCTACCAGAGCAGCACCTTCGCGTTCCACAACGCGGCCGAGGGCGCGGCCATCTTCGCCGGCGAGCGCCAAGGCTACTTCTACACCCGCCTCGGCAACCCGACGCAGGCCGCGTTCGAGTGCGAGATGGCCTCCCTGGAAGGCGGCGAGTGCGCGCTCGCCACCTCGAGCGGCATGGCGGCGACCACCACGGCGGTCTTCGCGCTGGTCGAGGCGGGCGACAACCTCATCGCCTCCGGGACGCTCTACGGCGGGACGCACAAGCTCTTCCACGACCTCCTGCCGCGCTACGGCGTCACGACCCGCTGGGTGGACGGCAACGATCCCTGCGCGATCGCGAAGGCCGTGGACGCGAAGACGAAGCTCTTCTTCGTCGAGACGCCCGCGAATCCCAACCTGAACATCATCGATCTGCGGCGCGCGGCGGCCGAGGCGAAGCGGCACGGCATCCCTCTCGTGGTGGACAACACCTTCGCGACCCCCTACTACCAGCGCCCCCTCACGCTCGGCGCCGACGTCGTGATCCACAGCGCGACCAAGTACATCGGCGGACACGGCGACACCGTGGCCGGCGTGATCGTCGGCGCGAAGGCGTTCGTGGACCGCTGCCGGAACGAGATCCTGCGCGACCTGGGCGGCGTGATCAGCCCGTTCAACGCCTGGCTCCTCCTGCGCGGGCTGAAGACGCTCCCCGTGCGCATGGAGCGCCACTCGGCCAACGCGCTCCAGATCGCCCAGTTCCTCGACTTCCATCCCCAGGTGGAGCGCGTGTGGTATCCGGGGCTGCATACGCATCCCCAGCGCGCCATCGCCGCCGGCCAGATGTCGGGCTTCGGCGGGATGATCGCCTTCGAGCTGCGCGGCGGCCATGACGCCGGCGTCAAGCTGATGGACTCCGTCCGCCTGATCACGCTGGCCGTGAGCCTGGGGGACTGCGACACGCTGATCGAGCACCCCGCCTCGATGACCCATTCGACCTACACGCCCGAGGAGCGGGCCGCGTTCGGCATCTCCGACGGGCTGGTGCGGCTCTCCGTAGGGATCGAAGGCGTCGAAGACCTCATCGCCGACCTGGACCAGGCGCTCGAGACGGTACCGGTTTGACCGGAGGTTTCGCCCGCTACTGGCTCCCCGTCATCGCCTACGTGGCGATGATCTTCTCCCTCTCGTCCATTCACGGCTCGTCGGTGCCGAACTTCTTCCCGGGCGTGGACAAGCTGGAGCACTTGTTGGAATATTCGCTGTTCGGCCTCCTGGCCGGGCGTGCCATCCGCTTCACCCTGGGGCCGACGAAGCGTCGCCTGGCGGCCGCGCTCGGCACGATGGCCCTGGGCGCCATGGTCGGCGCGCTGGACGAGCTGTACCAGCGGGGCGTGCCGGGCCGCAGCTCGGACGTCCGCGACTGGATCACCGACGTCGGCGCCGTCGCCATCTCGGTGCTCGTCACCCAGCTCATTCACACGCGGCCGATCATCCGGCCCGCATCCAACAAGAAGGTGGAGAAGACGACGCCGTGAGCTTTCAGGCACCCAAAGGGACGCACGACATCCTCCCCGGCGAGTCCGAGCGCTGGAACTGGCTCGAGGCGCGCCTCCGGGACATCCTCGAACGCTACGGCTATCGCGAGGTGCGCACGCCGATGTTCGAGGCCACCGACCTCTTCGTCCGGAGCGTCGGGGAGTCGACCGACATCGTCCGGAAGGAGCTCTACACCTTCGAGGACAAGGGGGGCCGCTCCCTGACGCTGCGTCCCGAGGGGACGGCACCGCTCGTGCGCGCCTACCTCGAGCACTCGATGGGCCACGGCCAGCCGATGGCGCG
>DATJEJ010000200.1:0-4354 GCA_035496795.1 Candidatus Omnitrophota bacterium | reverse complement strand
TCCACGTAGAACTGGCTCGGGACCTCCAACACGAGGGCGCCGTTCAGCGCCACCGGCCGGAGCGACCGGAACCACGTGTCGTAGGCTTGCGGCGACATGCTGTCCTGGATGGTTCCGAGTGCGCGTTCCCACAGATCGACGGCAGCCTTCTCGATCATTTCCCTATCCCCACTTGACCACACCCACTCCACGCACAATCCACACACTTATCCACAAAATATCAAGGGCGCAACGGATTGCGTGTGACTCCGTTACGCCCCGAAAACGCGATGTCGGGCAGCGCGTGTTCCGACCACATTTTTCGACTTTCGTTTTGAAGGCGCGCCGGGCGCGCCGGGAAGGTCGACAGGCGTTCGCCGCGACCAGAGGGAATCGCGTATGACGTTCGCCGAGGGGCGCACTCTACGACCGTGCGTTACGGCTCCGCAACGAAATTGTTGAAGACGCCTCGTTCGCGCGGCGGCGCGCTCGTCCTTGACCGCGAAAGGAGCGTCGGTTAGACTCCCCGACTCGTCGACAAACTCGGTCTCCACTTCCAACAGCACGAGGCATTACCGTGAAGCGCACGTTCCAACCGCACAACCGCCGCCGGAAGAAGGTCCACGGCTTCCGCGAGCGCATGAGCACCCGCGGCGGCCGCGCGGTTCTGAAGCGCCGCCGGGACCGGGGCCGCAAACGTCTCACGGTCTAGCACGGCCGCGCCCGGCGATTCGGCCATGGCCGGCGGAGTTCCGACTCGCGACCGCCGTCTCCGTTCGGGATGGCAGTTCCGCGAGGTCTACCGCACCGGCAGCTCCTATCACGGTACCTTGATGTCTCTGGTCAGCCTCGGCAAGCCCGAAGACCACGGCCGCTGGGCGTTCGTGGCCAGCCGCAAGGTGGGCCCCGCCGTGCGCCGGAACCGCGCGAAGCGGCTCCTGCGCGAGAGCTTCCGCCGCCTGCCCGAGGAACGCCGGGACGAGCCGCGCTGGCGCATCTGGATCGCGCGAGCCGCCTGCTCGCGGTCCGACCTGCATCAGGTCGCGGCCGAGATGGCGCGTCTCGTGAAGCAGGAGCGCCGGTGACCCGAGCGGCGGCGGCGATCCGCTCCGGCTTCGGCCTCCGCGCGCTCGCGATCCTCCTCGTGCGCGGCTACCGGTTCGCGATCGCGCCCGTCCTGCCCAAGAGCTGCCGTTTCACCCCTTCCTGCTCGGCCTACGCCGAGGAGGCGCTGCACAAGCACGGTCTTTTCCGCGGCCTCTGGCTCGCCGCGAAGCGCATTCTCCGCTGCCATCCGTTCCACCCCGGAGGCTACGACCCCGTGCCCTAGGGCGGGGGACGACTTCATGGATCGAAGAACGCTGCTCGCGGTCGTCCTGATCATGGCCGTGCTGCTGGTCGACCAGCTCATCTGGTCGCGCTGGACCAAGTCCCGTCAACCGGTCGTCCCGCCCACGGCCGGCGGCTCCGCGGTTCCGGGCGATTCGGCGACGGCTCGCGCCGCGCTTTCCGATTCGGCGCTGCACGGCGTCCCGGCGTCGCAGCCGGCCGAAGGCGCTTCGTCGGCCGCTCGCGTCGGCGCTCCGGTGGTCACCGGCGGCGGTCCGCTGATCTCGGCGCGGGTCGCCGGGGCGCCGGTCACCGAGGACTCGCTCGCCACCGGCCAGTTCCGCGCGCGCTTCACCAGCGAGGGCGGGGCGGTCTCCTCCTGGGTGCTGCCCGGGTACCGGGATCCGCGCACCCACGCGCCCGTGAACCTGATCCCGCCCGGCGGCACGGCGATGCACGTCGCGGTGGGCGCGCGAGGCGTGTCGTACGACTTCACGGGCGCGCCGTTCCGAAAGACGGGCGGAAGCGCGCGGGAGGGCTGGCTCGCCTACGCCGCCGAGGACTCGAGCGGCGTGCGCGTGACGAAGACCTACCGCCTCTCCCCGGACGCGCACCTGCTCGACGTGGAAGTGCGCATCTCGGCGCCGGCCGCGCTGGGGCCGATCCACTATCAGATGGGATGGGGCAATCCGCTCCCGCTGACCGAGCTGAACGCCAGGCCGCTGGAGCGCACCGCGGTGGCCTACCTGGGCGCGAAGCTCGAGACGGTGGACGCGAACCGGATCGCCAAGGACGTGACCAAGCGGATCGCGGGGAACGTTCGGTGGGCGGGGGAGCGCAGCAAGTACTTCATCGCGACCGTGATCCCCGACTCCGCCACGATCCCCGAGGTGCTCTTCCAGCAGGGACGGGACAAGCTCCCGATCGTCTGGCTGTCGGGCGACGCGGCGCCGGGAACCGAGATCGTGCGCCATGGACGGATCTACGCGGGGCCGATCCACTTCGAGACGCTGGTGCAGATCGGGGCCGGGCTCGAGGAAGTGGCGAATCTCGGATGGAAGTGGATCGTGCCGGTGAGCGCGGTGCTCCTCAAGATGCTCATCGCGATCCACCACGCGATCCCCAACTACGGCATCGCCATCATCGTCGTGGCGCTCGCGGCGAAGCTGGTCTTCTACCCGCTCACCCAGTCCAGCCTGCGCACGATGAAAGTGATGCATCGCCTCCAGCCGGAGGTGAACGCGCTCCGCGAGAAGCACGCGAACGATCCGGCCAAGATGAACACGGCGATGATGAACCTGTACCGGGAGCACAAGGTGAACCCGATGGGGGGGTGCCTGCCGATGCTCCTCCAGCTCCCGGTGTTCCTCGCGCTCTACCAGGTGCTCCTGCACGCGATCGAGCTCCGGTCGGCGGGATTCGCCTGGTGGATCAAGGACCTCTCGGCGCCGGACGTGGTCGCCTACATGGGGGGCTTCCCGATCCACGTCCTCCCGCTGATCATGACCGGGAGCACGTTCCTGCTTCAGTCCCAGACGCCGGTCGACCCGCGGCAGCAGTTCATGATGTACCTGATGCCGGTCATGATGCTGTACATCATGTATAATTTGCCCTCGGGCGTGATCATCTACTGGACGGTCAACAACCTCGTTTCTGCGCTCCAGCAGTACCTGGTCAACGTGGCCGAAGATCGCCGCATGGCGGCGCATACCTGATCCCGCGCCGACCGCGGGACGGATGGGACGGACCGATGAACGACAGCGATGACATTCGAGTCGAAGGGGAGACGTTTCAGGACGCCGTGGCCGCCGCCTCGGCCCAGCTGGGGCTGAAGACCACGGAGCTGGGCATCGAGATCATCGATCCCGGCGCGTCGGCCGCTTCCAGCACGGGCTATCGCCCGGTGCGCATCCGCGCCTGGCGCCGCGATCCCGAGTCCTCGGCCGACGGGCTGCGCAAGCCCGCTCCGGGCGCGCGCCGCGCGCCGTCCGATTACGACGACGGCGGACGCCGGAGCCATCACGGCCCGCCGCGCCGTCCCGCTCCGGTCAACTACGGCCCGCCGCCGCCGCCGATGGATCCCGAGAAGATCACGCCCGAGCTGGTCGTGATGGTGCGCGACCTCGCGGACGGAATCATGAAGCACATGGAATTTCCCTCGACGGTCGAGGCGGAGAAGACCAAGCACGGGATTCGCGTCGCGATCGCGGCGGGCGACTGGGATCAGTACCTGATCGGCCCCGACGGCGAGACGCTCGCCGCGCTGCAGCACGTCATCGGCCGCATGATCCGCGCGAAGATGCCGGACGAGGCGCCGCCCCGGCTGGAAGTGGACGTCGCCGGCTATCGCGACCGCCAGATCGAGGCGCTTCGCGAAATGGCCCGGGGACTGATCGCCGAGGCGAAGGATTCGGGCGAGGAGGTCACGACCGACCCGCTCCCCGCGAGCGAGCGGCGGATCGTGCATCTCGAAGTGGCCGAGGTGGCGGGCATGGAGACGGTCACGATCGGAGACGGCTTCTACAAGCGCGTCGTGATCCGGCGCGCCTCCGCGGACGCGGCGGCCAAGGGCGACCGGTGACCACCGGTGGCAGACGACCCGGGCGACACCATTGTCGCGCCGGCGACGGCTCCCGGCGAAGCGGCCGTCGCCCTGATCCGCGTGAGCGGGCCGGCCGCCCTGGCTCTGGCCGCCCGCCACTTCCGCGGTAGCCGCTCGCCTCAGGAAACACCCACCCACCACATCCTCTTCGGGCAATTCCTGGACGGCCGGGGCGATCCGGTCGACACGGTGCTCGTCTCGGTCTTCCGCGCGCCACGCTCCTACACGGGCGAGGATGTCGTCGAGATCTCTTCTCACGGCGGCGCCGTGGTTCCCGGCGCGATCCTCGACGCCCTGATCCGCTCCGGCGCGCGCCCGGCGCGCCCCGGCGAGTTCACCGAGCGCGCGTTTCGAAACGGAAAGCTCGATCTCGCGCAGGCGGAAGCCGTGGCGGCGCTCGTGCGCGCGCGGTCCGAACGGGCGGCCCGCGCGGCGGGCGCGGCC
>DATJEJ010000199.1:0-12464 GCA_035496795.1 Candidatus Omnitrophota bacterium | reverse complement strand
GCCCCCCCGGTGGCACCAGGTGGCCTCGGCGTCATAGCCCGGCGAGTTCGTCAGGTTCTTCGCGTTCGACCCGTCGGGATTCGCCTCCCAGATGTCGTAGCCGTCGTAGATCGCCCACACGTAGCCCTGCGACATGTCAGGCGAGGGCGGGCAGGAATCGGACGCGCCCTGCGTCGAGGAGTAGACGATCCGGTCGGCCTCGGGGTAGTCGAAGTAGCCGCACGTCGTTCGACCCTTGCCGCTCGACACGCGCTTCATGTCGCCCGTCGAAAGATCCAGCACGTACTCCTGGTCGCACTTCGCGCCGCGCGGCGTGGATTGCATGATGAGCTTCTTCCCGTCGGGGCTGAAGTAGGCCTCGGCGTTCTCGCCGCCGAACGTGAGCTGGCGGATGTCGGTCAGGTGGCGCTCGCCGGTCGCCGGGCCGGGTGCATACGGCTTGCCCGCCTTCACCACGAAGGCGTCGCCCGGGCGTCCGAGATAGAAGGAGTCCACCGCCGCCGCGCCGATCTCCGCACCGGGCGCACCCGTGGGGCCTCCGCCCATTCCGGCGTGCGGATTGCCGGGCATGGGAGGCGCCGCGGGCGCCGGGCTGGGAGCCGCCGCGGGACCGACCTCGGCTCCCGGTCCCACCGCGGCCACGGTCACCGCGCCGCTGTCGCCCGGCTCGCCGCTCGCATGCGCGACGTGGGACACGTCCTGCGGCATCTTCGGCGCTTCCGCCTTGGCCACCGCGGGGCCGGCCATCCCCATCCGGGCCCGGTCGCCGAGCGTGACGCGGAAGGTCAGCGTGTCGCCGCCGCGCACGACCGTCACCTCGACGGTCTGTCCGGGGCGATGATCCTGAAGCGCGTAGGTCATGTCGTAGAGGTTTTCGATGCGCGTGCCCGCCATGGAGACGACGAGGTCGCCTCCCTTGATGCCCGCGATCTCGGCGGGCCCGCCCCCGCGCACGTCGGCGAGCAGCACGCCTCCGTTCGCGCTCTCCATCGCCTTGAAGTCGGGCACGGTCCCGAGATAGGCGCCGTAGCCGCGGCTGTCGCCCGTCATCGTCGGCGCCGCGTTGGACCGCGCGTAGGTGAGCCGTTTGTCGCGCACGGCCGCCCGCTCGACGAGAACCTGCGTGAAGCGCGCGACGACACCTCCGCCCTCGGCATTGATCGTCGCGGGCTTGTCGTCGGGCGTGTGGTACTGCTCGTGCGTGCCGGTGAAGAGGTGGATCACCGGGATGCCCTTGGCGTAGAAGCTGGTCTGGTCGGAGGGGCCGTAGCCGTCCCCGCGCGCCGCCACGTCCAGCTTGGTGTCGACCGCCGCGTCGCGAAGGAGCGGCGCCCACTCGGGCGCCGACTCCAGCCCCAGCGCGATCAGCGTGTTCCCGCGAAGGCGGCCCACCATGTCGAGGTTCACCATCGCCGCGACCCGGTCGAGCGGGATGGGGGGATGGTCGACCAGCCAGGCCGACCCGGCGAGGCCCACCTCCTCGCCCGAGAAGAGGCAGACGAGGACGGTGCGATGGGTGACCTGGCGCGCGAGGTCCTTGCGAAGGCCGTCGGCGGCGACCAGCACGGCCGCGTCGCCCGAGGCGTTGTCGTCGGCGCCGTTGTGGATCGCGTGATCGTTCGGGCGCATCGAGCTCTCGCCGCCCCAGCCGAGGTGGTCGTAGTGCGCTCCGACCACCACGTACTCGTTCTTGAGACGGCCCTTCCCGGGAATGATCCCGGCGAGGTTGTCGGAGTCGACGTACTTGTCCTCCACCGCGATCTTCCCGTGGATCGTGACCGCGGCGATCTCGCGCGAGCGCGGCGTGAGGTCGCGGTCCACGTCCTTCTGGAACGCGAGCAGGTCGATCCCCGCCTTCGCCAGCCAGCGCGACGCCGCGCTCAGCTTGACCTGGGCGACGGGCAGCCCCGCGGGGCTCTCGGGTCCGTCGTTCCGGAGCGCCGGGACCTTGTCGGTCCCCTCGTCCTGGAGCGGTCCCGTCACGAAGAGGACGGCGGTCGCGCCGCGCTCCCGCGCCTGCATCGCCTTGTAGCGGAGCGCCGACCAGCGGCTGGGGCGCTTGCCGTCGAAGGGAGAGCCGTCGTCCTTCTCCTGCGGCTCGTACCGGAGCATCAGGGCGACCTTTCCCTTCAGGTCGATCCCTTGGAACTCCTGGTAGCCGATCGCCGGCGCGTCGATGCCGTAGCCGCAGAACACCAGCGGTCCCGAGAAGTCGCCGCTGGAGGAGAAGCCGAGCGGCGTCCAATCCGTGGAGTCGAGCCCCTCGATGCGATTGCCCGCTTTCAGCGTCACGCCGATCTTGATGGGGAAGCGCTGGCGGTAGGAGCCGGCGAACGCGGGCTCGAGCTTGATCGTCTTCATTCGACGCTCGATCCAGGTCGCCGCCTTGGCGATCCCGGCGGTCCCGATCCCGCGGCCTTCCATGGAATCGGCGGCCAGCGCGTAGACGGCGTCGTGGAACGCACGCGTCCGAGCCGGGTCGGGATGGGGAAGCGTGTCGGCCGGAGCGGGCGTCTGCGGCGGCGGCTCGGAAGCCTCCGACGGCGCGCCCGCGGTCGGATCGTCGTCGTCGTCCGGCGCCAGGGCAGCGCGCGTCGGCCCGACGATGGCGCCGCAGACGAGGAGGGCGCCGCACAGGAGTGCCAGGAGCGATGACCGGGAGATCACGCCCTCATCCTAGCATCCCCGGCGCCCACCGCGCTCTCGACATCTCGCGCGCGCCGGGTGCAGACTCCTGGGGAATCGCCATCGCGCCGCACGGTACCAAAGTCGCCTTGTGCGGCTCTCTCCTTTCGCGAAAGGCTCATCCCATGACGCTCGGTTTTCGGCTCGGCTGGATCGGTATGTTGGTCCTGGGCGCGGCTCTCGTCCCGGCGAACCGCACTCTGGCGGGGGGCGACTCCTCGGCGGTCGCGGCGGTTGCCGCGTCGGCCGGCGCCGCCGCGGCGAGCGCCAAGGACACCACACCCACCAAGGCGGACCTGGTCCAGCCCGCGGAGCTGGCCAAGGACCTGGCGCTGCCCGAGTGGCGGCGCCCGGTGCTGCTCCACGTCGGCTTCAGCGTGCTCTACAAGAGCGGGCACATCCCGGGGTCGAAGTACGTCGGGTCCGGCTCGACCGCGCGGGGGCGCGCCGAGCTGAAGAAGGCGCTCAAGGCGATTCCCAAGGACAGGTCGGTGGTCCTCTACTGCGGCTGCTGCCCGTGGGAGCACTGTCCGAACGTGAATCCCGCCTTCCGGGTGGCGCGGGGACTGGGCTACAAGAACGTGAAGATCCTCTACATCCTCCAGGACCTGCAGCGCGACTGGGTCGACAAGGGATATCCCGCGCTGGAGTCCTGAGCGGGCGTCAGCGTTTCGCCAGGGACCGGAACCATCGGACGATGCTCGAACCGAGCACCTGAGCCGAAAGTCAGTGTCCGAGCGCCGCCGCCGCGGTCATGGCCGAGCCCACCGTGACCATCGTGACCGCGACCATGGCGTCGCGGCGCAGGAAGAACCCCGTGATGACGAATCCGGTGCCGATGAGCATCCGTCCGTAACGCTCGGTCTTGTCGAGACTGCAGGTGGGCGCCATGGGCGTCTTCCTCCTAGGTCCGCGGCCCGGAAGGCCGCCAGCTAATCTACGTTGTGATCGACGCGCGCCGGTCGCGCGAGCGATGAATCCACCACAGGCCGAAGCGCCGCGTCAGGCTGACCAGGACGGCACACGCGACGAGGCCCAGCGGAACCAGCCACCAGCCCAGGAGCTCGCGCGTCCCCGGCGGGCCGGGGCCGTCCACCCTGAGACGCGGCAGCCAGCCGCCGGGATCGAGCCAAAGGCCAACGTCCCGGGGCTCGAACACCTTGTCGACCGCCGCGGCGGCCAGCGCGATCGCCCAGGCGTAGCCGAGCCCCGCGAGCAGCAGCGCCGCCCATCCCGCGACGCTTCGCCCCCGCAACAGGAGCAGGCCGTGCAGGACGGCGAGAGGGGAGCGGCTGCACTCCACGCGCCGGACCACCCGCTCCTTCCGGTACTGGCGGGCCAGCTCCGCCGGATCGCCGAGCGAACGGAGGGCCGATTCGCGATCCCCCTCGGCTTCCGATCGCTCTTCGACGTGCGCCCGGAGCTCGCGGACGATGTCGTCGACCTCGGAACGCGGCATCCCGCGAAGACCCTCGCGAATCCGCTCCAGGTAGCGCTCGACGGCCGCGTCGGCCGCCGGGGAATGGGAATTCATCGTCCCTCCTTGAGGAGCGGAGTGAGGAGCTCGCCGAGGCTCGCGGAGAACCGCGCCCAGAGCCGCCCCATCTGCACCGCCCGGCGGCGGCCCGAAGCGGTCAGCCGGTAGTACTTGCGCGGATGTCCCGACTCCGTCTCCACCCACTCCGAATCGAGCAGTCCGTCGCTCTTGAGGCGCGCGAGCAGCGGATAGACGGTGCCCTCGGACAGCACCAGCTCCGAGTCGCGCTCCAGGCGGCGCAGGATCTCCAGCCCGTACTGGCGGCCGCCCCAGAGGCTCCCGAGGATCGCCAGCTCCAGACATCCCTTGCGCAGCTGGACTTCCCACTTGTCGACGGGGTCGGGCTCCTGCTGTCGCATCGCGCTGGCCATGGGGGATACTATGTAGTACGATGTATCTTGCCGTCAAGGGTATTTCGCAGCGTCTCGCACCGGAGAACCGACATGAATCTCAGGTCCGTCTCGATCGCGGCGACCGCCGTCCTCACGGCCGCCGTCGTCACTCTTCTCTTCCGGAGGCTCCTGTTCGCGCCGGCAGGGGTACCGCTCGCGCTCCAGGTCGTGGCGGGGGCGCTCATGCTGTGGGCGCGGCTGACGTTCGGCAGGCGGAGCTTCCACGCGGGCGCCGATCCGACGCTGGGGGGAATCGTGACGCGCGGCCCCTACGGGCTCATGCGCCATCCCATCTACACCGCGACGCTCCTGTTCGTCTGGGCCGGCGTGGCCGCCCATGGCGTCCTGGTCGGCGTGCTGATCGCGATCGTCGCCACGGCGGCCGTCGTGGTCCGGATGCTGGCCGAGGAGCGGCTCGTGGTCGAGATCTATCCCGAGTACGAAGAGCACGCGCACCGGGTCAAGCGGCTCATCCCCTTCGTGCTCTGAGCGCGGGGGCCGCGGTCCTTGTCCGGCCCCTCGGTTCGTGGTATCGTCAGTGACGCGTCGCAGGCATCAGGCGGCGCCCGCGACCCTTGAATCTAGCCCG
Source organism: Candidatus Omnitrophota bacterium (assembly GCA_035496795.1). Classification (GTDB taxonomy): domain Bacteria; phylum Eisenbacteria; class RBG-16-71-46; order SZUA-252; family SZUA-252; genus DASQJL01. Next base: position 7,261 of record DATJEJ010000199.1, on the reverse strand, counting down.
AGAGACTAGAAAGGGACCGAGCCGAAGCTCTGGCCAGCCGCCCCTTCCGGTCCGGGAGAGGGGTTTTTTCATGCCCCCTCCACGCCCCAGGAGACCCGATGGCCGAGCAGGTCCGCGAAAAGACCGAGCTGATCGACGGCGAGGGGCTGCGCCGGGCCATCACCCGCATCGCGCACGAGATCATCGAGCGGAACGGCGGCGCGGACAGCGTGGTCCTGGTGGGGATCCGCCGCCGCGGCTTCCCGATCGCGAAGCGGATCGCGGCCAGGATGCAGGAGTTCGAGGGGGCGGACGTGCCCGTCGGGGCGCTCGACATCACGCTCTATCGGGACGACCTCCAGATGATCGCCCACCAGCCCGTCGTCAGCGGCACCGAGATCCCCTTCGACATCGACGGGAAGGTCGTGGTGCTGGTGGACGACGTGCTCTTCACGGGACGCACCGTGCGCGCGGCGTTGGACGAGCTGATCGACTTCGGCCGCCCGCGCGCCATCCAGCTCGCGGTCATCGTGGACCGCGGCCACCGCGAGATCCCGATCCGCGCCGACTTCGTCGGCAAGAACGTCCCCACGTCCAAGCGCGAGGTGATCATGGTCGCCGTCACCGAAGTCGACGGCCACGACGGCGTCGCGCTCGGGGAGCTACTGACATGATCGGCCAACGGAAAGACCTGCTCGGCCTGGAAGACCTGGGCGCCGAGGAGATCGTCTCCATCCTCGACACCGCGCGGACGTTCCGGGAGGTGCTCGAGCGTCCCATCCCCAAGGTGCCCTCGCTGCGCGGGCTGACCGCGGCGAACCTCTTCTTCGAGCCGAGCACCCGCACGCGCCTCTCCTTCGAGCTGGCGCAGAAGCGCCTCTCGGCCGACACCGTGAACTTCCAGACCACCGGCTCCAGCGTCTCGAAGGGGGAAACGCTCAAGGACACGGCGCGGAACATCGAGGCGATGGGAATCCACCTGGTCGTGATCCGCCACCAGTCCTCGGGGGCGCCGCACTACCTGGCGCGCAACCTGGACGCGGCGATCATCAACGCGGGCGACGGCACGCACGAGCACCCGACGCAGGGGCTCCTGGACATCTACACGATGCGCGAGCGGAAGGGGCGGATCGACGGCCTCAAGGTCGCCATCATCGGCGACATCATGCACAGCCGCGTGGCGCGGTCGAACATCTGGGGGCTGACCAAGCTGGGCGCCTCGGTGACGATCGCGGGCCCCTCGACGATGATGCCGGCCGAGGTGGAGCGCTTCGGCGTCACCGTGGCCTCGCGGGTCGAGGAAGCGATCGAGGGGGCCGACGTCGTGAACATCCTCCGCATCCAGCTCGAGCGCCAGCGCGCCGGGCTCTATCCGTCGCTCCGCGAGTACGCGCGGGTGTACGGCGTGACCAAGGAGCGCCTCCAGGGTGCGCGGCCCGACGCGATCGTGATGCACCCGGGGCCCATGAACCGCGGCGTCGAGATCGCGCAGGAGGTGGCCGACGGACCCAACTCCGTGATCCTGGAGCAGGTGACGAACGGCGTGGCCGTGCGGATGGCCGTGCTCTATCTCCTCTCCCGGCCCGACGAGCCGCTTCCCGCGCCCGAGCCCGCGCCGCGCCGCGCGGCCCTGGGGGCCAAGCGATGACCCGGCCGATCTGTCTTCGAGGCGGCCGCGTGATCGATCCCGCGAGCGGGGTCGACCGCGTGGAAGACCTCTGGCTGGACCAGGGAAAGATCTCCGGCCTGGGCGAGGACGCGCCCGCGGCGCTCCGCGCCCACCCCGACGCCGAGGTGATCGACGTCGCGGGCGCGGTGGTCTGCCCCGGGTTCGTGGACATCCACGTCCACCTGCGCGAGCCGGGCCAGGAGGACAAGGAAACCGTGGAGACCGGAACGCGGGCGGCCGCGCGCGGCGGCTTCACCACGGTCGCCTGCATGCCGAACACCACCCCGCCGCTGGACGACCGGCCCCGCATCGAGTTCGTGATCCGACGGGGGCGCGAGGCGGGCCACGCGCGCGTCCTTCCGATCGCGGCCGTGACGCGCGGCCAGATGGGCGAGGCGCTCACCGAGATCCAGGATCTGGTCGAGGCGGGCGCGGTCGCGTTCTCCGACGACGGAAAGCCGGTCCACAACGCCGAGATCATGCGGCGCGCGCTGGAGCTGACGCGTCCCCTGGGCGTGCCGGTGATCCAGCACGCCGAGGACCCGGACTTGAAGGGCTCGGGCGTCGTCCACGAGGGCTGGATCGCGACGAGGGTCGGACTGAAGGGGATCCCGGACGCCGCCGAGTCGGTCATGGTCGCGCGCGACGCGCTCCTCGCCGAGCTGACGGGGGGCCGGGTCCACGTGGCGCACGTGAGCGCGGCCCGCTCGGTCGACATCATCCGCAAGGCCAAGGCGCGCGGCATCGCCATGACGGCCGAGGTCACGCCGCACCACCTGATCCTCACCGACGAGGCGGTTTCGGGCTACGACACCAACACCAAGATGAATCCGCCGCTCCGTTCCACGCGCGACCGCGAGGCGCTGATCGAGGGCGTGGTGGACGGCACGATCGACTGCCTGGCCACCGACCACGCTCCCCACACCGAGATCGAGAAGGACAACGACTTCGATTCGGCCCCCTTCGGGATCCTGGGACTGGAGACGGCCCTGGGCCTCTACATCAAGGCCCTGGTCGAGCCGGGACACCTCACGCTCCCCGAGCTGCTCCTCCGGATGACCCGCCGGCCCCTGGAAGTGCTGGGGCGGCAAGGGGGAACGCTGGAACCCGGAGAACCGGCGGACGTTACGGTGTTCGACCCGATGGGACGTTGGACGGTCGTCGCCAAAGAGTCGGCCTCCCGCTCCCACAACACCCCCTTCGACGGGTGGGAGCTGCCCGGGCGCGTCCTGGTCACGATTCTGGGCGGGCAGATCACCTACCGCGAATCCGCATCCTTGGCGAGCGGCCGATAGCCCGTCGGCCTCGCGCGTGGTAGCATCCATCGCTCATGTCGAAAATCCGACCGGGGACGCTTCGTCTCCGAATCCTCGTGCCCATCCTGCTCCTGGCGTCATCCGGATGCGCTTACTACAACACGTTTTACCTGGCGCGGCGGTACTACCATGACGCCGAGAAGGAACAGGAGCACAGCGTCTCCGACGAGACCTCCGTGGCCGCCAAGACGAAGTACGACCAGACGGTCCGCCAGTGCACCAAGGTGATCACCGAGTACCCCAAGAGCAAGTGGGTGGATGACGCGACCTACCTCCTCGCCGCCTCCCTCTACGGCAAGGGGGACTACACCGCGGCCATCCGGCGCGCCGACGACCTGGAGCTCAAGTTCCCCAAGAGTCCGTTCGTGCCCGAGGGACGCCTGGTGAAGGGACTGGCCTACTACCGGCGCAAGGACTACGACACGGCCGATTCGATCTTCCAGGCCATGGACGTCGCCTATCCGAAATTCCCGCGTCGCTGGGAGCTCTACTACTACGAGGGAGAGAGCCGGTTCGCGCAGAGGGATTACACGGCGGCCCTGGGGTGGTACCGTCGCGCCGTTCCGCACGCGGACGGGCGGCGCCAGAAGGCCGACGCCCTCCACCGCGCGGCGGACGCGCTGTTCGAGGCCGACCGCATGGACAGCGCGCAGCTCGTCTACGCGGAGACCCTGAAGGAAGAGGAGCGCTCGAAGGATCGCCTGGACGTGATCCTCCGGCGGGCGGAAGCGCTGCGGGATCTGAAGCGGTACCCCGAAGCGCTCCAGTTCCTGAACACGTGGCGCTCGACGGCGATCGCCGAGAACCGCGAGGGGGAGCTCCTGCTGCGGGTGTACGAGCTGCAGGCGTTGACGGGCAGGACGAACGACGCGATGAAAGGGTACCAGGACCTGGTGGAGCGCTTCCCCGGAACGAACGTGGCGTTCGAATCGCAATTCCAGATCGGCTACCTGGTCGAGACCGCCGTCGGCGATCTCGACCGGGCGGGGCGCGAGTACGACAAGCTGCGCACGGTGGCGGGCGGCAACAACCAGTTCGCCCAGCAGGCGCAGCGCCGCTCGCAGAGCCTGGCGACGCTGAAGCAGTTCCAGCAGGCGCTCGCGGCCGACACGACCGGGGCCCGCGCGCGTACCGCCTTCCGCCTGGCCGAGGTCCTCTACTTCGAGCTGGGGAAGACCGACTCGGCGATGACGCAGTACCGCTCCGTCGAGGCGCTCTACCCCCAGAGCGTGTACGCGCCGAAGTCGGCCTACGCGAGGCTCTGGATCTCGGCGTTCGACCGCCAGGACACCCTCGGCGCGTCGCAGCTCACCGACTCGATCGCCGGGCGCTACCGCGGCACGCGCTACGCCGAGTCGGCGCTCTATCTCTGGAAGCAGTGGAGCGGGAAGAGCGACGTCCGCACCGCGCTCTTCGACTCGCTGCTCGCGCATCCCGACACCTCGGGCGCCGCGCGGTACGCCGAGGAGACCGAGCCCGCCGATTCGCTGACCGGCATCGTGCCGCCGACGACCGCGTCTTCGGACAGCACCTACCAGGTCTCGCCGGAGATCCAGCGTCAGCTGGAAGAGCGGGCGCGTCTGTTCCTGGAGCAGCGCGAGCGCGCGCGGAAGGAGCGGGAAGGGAAGAAGTCTCCCGCCACGCCGCCTCCGACGCCGCCCAAGGCCGCGACGATCCCCGCGGTGCCCGACACCACGCGCGGCACGCCCGCGGACACGACTCGTTCCGCGCCGCCGCCGCCGGCCGCGCCCCCCGACACGACGCGCTCCACGGCGCCCCCCGACACGATCCGCGGGGGGACGGCGCGATGAAGCTCGTTCCCTGCAAGGTGATCGAGAACCGGGAGGTCTCGCCCGGCAATTTCCTCCTCACCCTCACGGTGCCGCGCGGATTCTCGACGCCCAGCCCGGGACAGTTCGTCCATCTCCGCATTTCCGAAGAGGGCGATCCGCTCCTGCGCCGCCCGTACAGCCTCGAGGGATTCGTGAGCAAGGGGCGCGTGCGGGCCGTGCGCATCTACTACTCGGTGGTGGGCCGGGGGTCGCGCATCCTCTCCCTGCAGCCGAAGGGGCGGGTGCTGGACCTGATCGGACCGCTCGGCATCGGCTTCGCGCCCCGCCCGCGCCGCATCCCGATCCTGGTCGCCGGAGGCCGGGGCATCGCCCCGCTCCTCTTCCTGAGCCGCCGGCTCAAGGAGAAGAAGCGCCCCTTCGTCTTCCTCTTCGGGGCGCGCTCGCGGAAGGAGCTGTACGGCGTGCGCGAGGTGCGCGGCGGCCGGCTGCACCTGGCGACCGACGACGGGTCGGTCGGATTCCACGGCAGCGTCTTCGAGCTCCTGAAGCGGGAATGGACCGAGGGAGGACACACGCCGCTGTCGGCGGAGATCTTCACCTGCGGCCCGCACGGTCTGCTCCACGAGATCGCGGACTTCGCCCGGGCCACGGGCGCGCGCTGCGAGGCTTCGCTCGAGGGACCGATGGCCTGCGCGGTCGGCGCCTGCCGCGGCTGCCCGGTGCCGCTCCTTCCCGACGCCGAGAACGGCGCGGCGCACGCGGGGAACGGCGCGGCCGGCGGCGTGCCCGGAGGACGCTACCCCGCCATGTGCACCGAGGGGCCCGTGATGGACGCCACCATCGTCGACTGGGAGCGCCTGCCGTGACGCCCGCCAAGCACCCTTCGCTCGCCGTCCGGATCGGGTCGCTCGCGCTCCGGAATCCGATCCTGGTCGCGTCGGGGATCATCGGCTACGGCGCCGAATACGAGGCGCTGGTGGACCTGGGCGCGATCGGCGGCATCGTCACGAAGACGGTGACGCGCCACCCGCGCGCCGGGAACCCGCCGCCGCGCGTCGTGGAGGTCCCCTCGGGGATGCTGAATTCGATCGGGATCGAGAACCCTGGACTCGAGGGCTTCCTCGAGATCAAGGTTCCGATCCTGCGCCGCCTGCCCTGCGCGGTGATCGTCTCGGTCGAGGGAGAGGACACCCGCGAGTTCTGCGAGCTCGTCCTTGGGGTGAGCGCGAGCGGCGTCGCCCACGCGATCGAGGTGAACATCTCCTGCCCCAACGTGGGGCCGCACGGGCTCAAGTATTCCACCGACGCCGGCATGGCCCGCGAAGTGATGAGCGCCATCCGGCCGCTCACCAAGCTCCCGCTCATCGCCAAGCTGACCCCGAACGTGACCCGCATCGGCGAGATCGCCGAGGCGTGCGCCTCGTGCGGCGCCGACGCGGTCTCGCTCGTGAACACATTCGTGGGGATGGCGGTGGATTCGCGCACGCACCGTCCGATCCTCGGCACGGTGCTGGGGGGGCTCTCCGGCCCCGCGATCAAGCCGCTCGCCCTGGCGAAGACCTGGGAAGTGGTCCAGGCCGTGGACATCCCGGTGATCGGCATGGGCGGGATCGCGAAGCCCGCCGACGCCCTCGAATTCCTCCTGACCGGCGCCGTCGCGGTGCAGGTCGGGACCGCGCTCTTCGCCAACCCCGCCCTCGCCGAAGAGTGCGTGCACGGCATCGAGCATCATCTGCGCCGGATCGGAGCCCCGTCGGTCGAGGCGATCATCGGGGCCCTGGAAGTCCCCGAAGGCCGGGGAACGATCCGCGCCGGGCGGCAGGCGCGCATCGGAACGGGAGGCGCATGACCGAACCCTGGGCGCCGGGCGCATCGCCGGTGCATCTCCGCGAGCGGCTGATCGTCGCGCTCGACCGTCCCGATCTGAACGCGGCGCTCGAGCAGGTCGACCGGGTCGGCGACGCGGTCCTCTGGTACAAGGTGGGGCTGCAGCTCTTCTGCGCGGCCGGCCGCGGCGCGGTGCTCGCGCTGGCCGACCGCGGGAAGCGCGTCTTCCTCGATCTCAAGCTCCACGACATCCCGGCCACCGTCGAGCGCGCGATCCGCGCGCTGGAAGGGCTGCCGGTCTCGCTCCTCACCGTGCACGCGAGCGGCGGCCCCGACATGCTCCGCGCCGCGGCCGAGGCGGCCCGCTACCTGGCCGGCCATCCGCGCGTGCTCGGCGTGACGATGCTCACCAGCCTGGACGGCACCGAGATCCCGCCGCTCTTCAATCCGAAGACCGAGATCGAGGAGAAGGTGCTCGGCCTGGCCGCGCTCTGCGCCGCGTCGGGCGTGGACGGCGTGGTCGCCTCGCCCCGCGAGATCCAGCCGCTCCGCCTGGAGCATCCGGCGCCGTTTCTCATCGTGACCCCTGGAATCCGCGGGCCGAACGATCCGGCCCATGATCAGAAGCGCACGCTCTCTCTGGCGGAAGCGTTCGCGCGGGGGGCCGACTACGTCGT
>DATJEJ010000198.1:0-8926 GCA_035496795.1 Candidatus Omnitrophota bacterium | reverse complement strand
ATCCTCGTCTTCTCCGACTCGCTCGGCGCGCGGCCGGATACGGGCGTCACCTTCGAGCCGCTCTACGAAGCGGCTACCGACACCGCGGGGGTCTACTCCATCCCCGGCATGATCCTGGGCCCGGAGTATCGCGTGTTCGCCTTCTACGACCGGAACGGGAACAACACCTACGACGAGGGGCAGGACGTGCTGGCGCCGCACCAGGAGCCGATCCGATTGACACCTGAACGACCGGTCGCGGATAGTATCAACATCGTCGCCGTCGACCCGCGCGGCCTCGCGGTGCTCAGCGGGACGATCGTCGCCTCCGACTCGACGGCCCGCTATCGCGTCGAGGCCCGCGGCGCGGCCGACAGCACCGTGACGGCGCCCCCGGCCCAGCGCATCGGCCCGGGCGCGTTCACGATGCGGGTGCCCGCGGGCACCTGGATGCTCCGCGCCTTCCGCCTCGAGGGCTTGGGCGGGTCGCCGCCGCGCCTGGAGCTGCGCTGGCCGGAGGCGGTGGTGCTCCGGCCCGAGGAGGAACGCGGCGGGTTCACGTTCGACTTCCGGCCGGCCGAGGGCCCCGGCGCTCCGCCGCAGCCCCCGCCGAAACGATAGACGCCTCCGCGAGGAGGAAGGGAGAAGGTCATGAGCGAGCGAACCGGGATCTTCGAGGGAGTGGGCGTCGCGCTGGTCACGCCGTTCCGCGGCGGGGCCGTGGATCGGGAGGCCCTGGCCGCGCTGGCGGCGAGCCTGGTCGCGCGCGGCGTGCGCGCGCTCTACCCGTGCGGATGCACGGGCGAGGCGACCTCGCTCACGCGCGAGGAGCGCGCGGCCGTGATCCGGATCGCCGTCGAGGCGGCGCGCGGCAAAGCCGCCGTCGTCGCGGGGACCGGGACCGCGGTCACCGACGAGACGATCGAATTCTCGCGCGAGGCGATCCGCCTGGGCGTGGACGCGGTCATGGTGATCACGCCCTATTCGATCCGGCCCACGCAGGAGGGGCTGATCGCCCACTACCGCGCGGTGGCCGACGCGATCGACCGCCCGATGGTCCTGTACAACGTTCCGACGCGCACCGGGGCGAACATCCTCCCCGAGACCGTCGCGCGTCTGGGCGAGCATCCGCGCATCGCGGCGATCAAGGAAGCGAGCGGCTCGCTGGACCAGGCGAGCCAGATCCGCGGCCGCTCCGACATCACCATCCTCGCGGGGGACGACGCGCTCTACCTGCCGCTGCTCTCGATCGGGGCGAAAGGCGTCGTTTCGGTCGCGGGGCACCTGACGCCGGAGGATCTGGTGCTGATGGGGAACCACTACCGCGCGGGACGCATCGCGGAGGCCGAGGCGATCCACCGGCGCCTCTACCCGCTCTTCAAGGCGCTCTTCATCGAGACCAGCCCGGCTCCGGTCAAGTACGCCCTATCGGCCATCGGATCGATGGCTCCGGACGTCCGGCTCCCGCTGGTCGGGCTGAAGCCCGAGACCATCCGGGCCGTGGACGCGGCGCTGGACGGCCTGGGCATTCGCGCGCCGGCGCGCGCCGCGCACTAGCGGCGTGGGCGGCTCCGCGGCCGTCGTTCCCATCCTCCTCTTCGGCGCGACCGGCCGCATGGGCCGGGCCATCCGCGCCGCCATCGCGGCGTCGGCGGCCTCCGAGCGGGGGACGTTCTCGCTGCGGGGATGCGTCGCGCGATCGCACGACGGAGAGCCCCATCCCGAAGGGTGTGTCTGGTTCGGCCCCGATGCGCTGGGCAAGCCCGAGGGCCTCCCGTCGCTTCCGCCCGACCTGGTCGTGATCGACGTGAGCCTCGCCTCCGGCACTGAGGCGCTCCTGGACGCCCTCGAGGCCTTGCCGCGGGCGCTGGTGGCCGCGACCACGGCGCTGTCTCCCGCGACCGAGGAACGGATCGCCCGGCTCGCCGCGCGGGCCCCGGTCCTTCGCGCGCGCAACCTGAGCCCGGGGATCGCCGTTCTCTCGGCCCTGCTGCGCGCCCTTCCGCAGGGGGCGCGGGGCCTCTACGATGCCGACGTCCTGGAGCACCACCACGCCGCGAAGAAGGACGCGCCGAGCGGCACCGCGATCGCGCTCGGGGAGCTGCTCGGCGGCGTGGGCACCGAGCGGCGCCCCGGCGGCGTGGCGACCCATTCGATCCGCGGGGGCAGCGCGCCCGGGACGCACGAGATCGTGCTGAGCGGCGAGGGAGAAGTGCTCACGCTGGGGCACATGGTGCACGACCGCGCCGTCTTCGCGCGGGGCGCGCTCCGGGCGGCGCGCTTCCTCCACGGACGGAAGCCCGCCCTCTACTCGTTCGAAGACGCATTGGCCGAAGCCTAGGAGGAACCGAAACCGCATGCGCTTTTCCCAGGCGTTCATCCCGACCCTGAAGGAAGACCCGGCCGACGCCGAGCTGGTGAGCCACCGTCTCATGATCCGCGCGGGCATGCTGCGCAAGCACGCGGCGGGGATCTACAGCCTGCTGCCGCTCGGCTGGCGCACCGCCTCGAAGCTGATGCGCATCGTGCGCGAGGAGCTGAACCGCGAGGGGGCTCAGGAGCTCTCGCTCCCGATCCTCATGCCGAGCGAGCTATGGGTCGAGTCGGGTCGCTGGGAGAAGTACGGGAAGGAGCTCTTCCGGCAGAAGGACCGCCACGACCGCGAGTACGCCGTGGGCCCGACGAACGAGGAGGCGGTGGTCGACCTGGTGCGGAACCACGTGCGCTCCTATCGCGACCTCCCGCTCAACCTCTACCAGATCGGCGTCAAGTTCCGGGACGAGATCCGCCCGCGTTTCGGCGTCATGCGCGCGCGCGAGTTCCTGATGAAGGACGGCTACTCGTTCCACGTCGACGAGACCTCGCTCGACGAGGGCTACGAGGCGATGCGTCGCGCCTACACGGCGATCTTCCGCCGCTGCGGGCTCTCCTTCGTCGTGGTGGAAGCCGACTCGGGAGCGATCGGCGGGGACGTGAACCACGAGTTCATGGTCACGGCGGAATCGGGGGAATCGGAGATCTTCTCGTCGGCGTGCGGCTACGCCGCATCGTCGGAGAGCGCGAAATTCGCGCTGCCGCCGGCGCCACACGAGGCGGAGGCGCCGCTCGCCGAGCGGGAGACGCCGGGGAAGAAGACGGTGGAGGAAGTGGCCGCGTTCCTCGGCGTGACCAGCGACCGCCTGTTGAAGACGCTGGTCTTCTGGGCCGGCGGCGATCCGATCCTCGCGGTGGTGCCGGGGGATCGCGAGCTGAACGAGGCGAAGCTGAGCCGCTACCTGGGCGGCGCTCCGGTGCGCCTCGCCGCCGCCGCGGAGATCGAGCAGCTCACCGGCGGTCCGATGGGTTTCACGGGCCCGGTCGGGCTGGAGTCGCGCATCCGCACCCTCTGGGACCCCTCGGTGCAGGAGGGGAAGAACTGGGTCGCGGGCGGGAACAAGAAGGACGTCCATCTCGTGAACGTCCGCCTGGGCCGGGATGCCGCCGCCAAGGAGCGCGCCGACGTCGCCACCGCGCGCCGGGGCGATCGCTGTCCGCGCTGCGGCGACGAGCTCGTCGTCTCGCGCGGCATCGAGGTGGGGCACATCTTCAAGCTCGGCACCCGGTACTCCGAGCCGATGAAGGCCCGCTTCCTGGACGCGGCGGGTGCGGAGAAGACGATCGTCATGGGAACCTACGGGGTTGGGATCACGCGCACCGTCGCGGCCGTCATCGAGCAGTCGCACGACGAGAACGGGATCGTCTGGCCGATGCCGCTCGCGCCGTTCCACGTCCACGTGCTCGCCGTGAACCAGAAGCACGAGGCGTCGCGCGACACCGCGCAGAAGATCGCGGACGAGCTGGAGGCGCGCGGCGTGGAGGTGCTGCTGGACGATCGCGACGAGCGCCCCGGCGCCAAGTTCAAGGACGCCGATCTCCTCGGGATGCCGCTACGCGTGACGGTGGGCGAGCGGGGCCTCGCGGAAGGAGTCGTGGAGCTGCGCGACCGGAAGACGGGGGAAGTGGAGAAGGTCCCGGTCGGCGAAGCGGTCACGACCATCGCCAAGCGGGTCGACAGCGCGTTGTCGTAATCGCAGCCGGGTAGAGGTCGGTATGGGCCGTTTTCGTCTCCGTGGTATGGCTGTGTTCGTCATTCTTGCGGGACTTTACGCACATCCATCGTTATCGGACCCCGCCCCCTCCTCAATGCAGTGGTGTGCCTTCGTTCCCGCGCAGGTCTACAACGAGCGGAACATCAGCTATGCGTCCTCCATCGGAATTCACGGACGTGAGATGGATGCGCTTCGATGTCCCCATATCTTGCGTGAGGGTTCCTCTCGCGTGGTCTCTCTGGATGTCCAAGGACGAGACCACGCCTTTGAGCAGGGGGAGGCGTTCCAACTCCGGCCTTCGGCCTATTCTGGAATGATCGCCGTGCAAGGAGATTCGTCCGCCTGGGCGCTGCACGAAGTGCCAGCGGACGGGTTCCGAATTCCCAACCCCGTTTCCTATTGGGTAGCCGTGATCGACACGGCGGGCACCGAAATCGCTCGCTTCGGCGGTGCCATCAAGCCTGATTGGTCGCCGGATGGGACCAAATTGGCCATGGTGCTGCTGAGAAAGCCTTTTGTACGGGAGCAAGGAATCACGATTCGCTTTCCTCTGTCTCCCGACAGCGTTCTGGTTTGGGATGCTCGCACGCGAGCAAGAAAGGCCTTCCCCATCGCTGGGCGAGAAGTGGGGTGGAACGGAAACGTGGACTTACTCATCGACACGGGCGAAACCACTCTAGATCTGCCGCTCCACGAATCCCGATGGAATTATCAAGAAGTGGAGGGCGTTCATGTTTCGCCCGGAGAGCGATTTTCCTATGGCTATCCCAGGGTAAACGAGCTTCGAGTTTGGTGCCGGAATCCCGCTGCGGACCTGACCGAGGAGGTTCGGAGGAAGATCGGAGGCCAGTCCGTCATGGATCGCCCCCCACCGTTTTGGGTGAGGGACGAGCGCCGAAACATCTTGTGTGTTGGGGTCCTCGACTCCCAAGACAAGATCGGCCAATCACCCACTCCGACTCCGATCTGGCGAACCGTGTTCGTGGATCTCGATCGGATGAAGGTGATCCGGTCCCTACACGCCAGGCTCGTTGGGCCAACAGCCGACTACAGCCAGGCCGTGGTGCGGGAAGGGGAGGAGTTCCGCTTCGTGGGGCCGGACTAGCCCTTCTTCGCGGTCGCCCGGTTCGCGGCCTTCGCCAGGCGCGACTTCCGGCGGTTGGCGACCGCCTTCTTGATGACGCCCTTCTTCACGGCCCGGTCCAGCTCGGAAACCGTCGCCTTCATAACGTCCGTATTGGTAGGCTGATCGGACATTCTCTTGAGAAGCGTCTTCAACTCGGAGCGGACGGCGATGTTCTTCGTGCGGTCGCGCTTCGTGGTGCGCATCCGCTTCACGGCTGACTTGTGGTGCGGCATTCGTCTCCTCCGGACAGGCGAAGCGTCGAAACGGGAATGAGCCCAGGAGACTAGCGGTCCGGCCCCCGCCTGTCAATCGCAACCGCTTGAGTGGTATACTGCTGCGGTAACCGCACCTATGACGCCATCCACGCTCGAATCCCAGATCGCCGCCCTTCCCGCCCAGCCCGGGGTGTACATCTTCCGGGGCTCGAAAGGGGAGCTTCTCTACGTCGGCAAGGCGAAGCGGCTGGATCACCGCGTGCGCTCCCACTTCGCCAACCCCGAGCAGATCGGCCCGAAGCAGGTGGGGTTGATCCGCCGCGTGACCGACGTCGAGTACATCGCCGCCGAGTCGGAGATCGACGCGCTCCTCCTCGAGGCGACGCTCGTCCGCGAGCGGCAGCCGCCGTACAACATCCGGCTCAAGGACGACAAGCGCTACCCCTACGTCCGCGTCTCCTGGCAGGAGCCCTTCCCGCGCGTGACGCTGGTGCGGCGCGTCGAGAAGGACGGGGCACGTTACTTCGGCCCCTACACCGAGGTGAGCGCGCTCCGGTCGCTCCTGCGCCACATCCAGACGATCTTCCCGATCCGGACCTGCCGCGACATCGACGCGCACATCGCGGCGAACAAGGAGTGCCTGGACTTCCACATCGGGCGCTGCACCGGCCCCTGCATCGCGATGCAGACCCAGGCCGACTACCGCGCGATGGTGGACCAGTTCTGCGACTTCCTCGCGGGGAAGCGGGAGCGCGTCGTGGAGAAGCTCCGCGCGCTCCAGGGGGACGCGGCGGAGCGGCGCGAGTACGAGCGCGCGGGGCGGCTCCGCGACCAGATCCGCCGCCTCGAGTCGATCCTGGCACGGCAGCGGATGGTGGACGTGGGGCACCGGCCGGTGGACGTCGTGGGGTGGACCCGCGGGGGCGATCAGACCTGCGTGGCGGTGCTCAAGATCCGGGAGCGCCGGGTGCTCTCGCGCGACGTGCGCTGGCTGAAGGGGACCGCCGGCGCCGACGACGCCGACCTCCTCCGCTCCTTCGTCGCGCTCTACTACGCGGGCTCGGAGAGCGTTCCCTCGACGCTCATCGCCGAGGCCGCGGACGGCGATCGCGAGCTGCTCGAATCGTATCTCGCGCGGCGAGCCGACGCGCCGGTGCGGGTCCGGCCGCCTCGCGGCACCGGAGAGCAGGCGCTCGCGCGCATGGCGCGGCGGAACGCGGCGTTCCTGCTCGCCAAGGAGAAGGGCGAGGCGACGAAGGGCCTCGAGGGTGCGTCCGGCGAGGAAGCGCTGGATCTCCAGCGCGCGCTGGGCCTGCCGGCGATGCCGCGGCGCATCCGCTGCTTCGACGTCTCGAACCTCTTCGGAACGCACGTCGTCGCCTCGATGGTGACGTTTCTCGACGGGGCGCCGTACAAGTCGGAGTATCGCCGGTATCGCATCCGCGCCGTCGCCGGCCAGGACGACTTCGCCTCCATGGCCGAGGTCGTCGCGCGCCACGCGCAGCGGGTCGCGATCCAGGATCTCTCGGCGGCCGATCTGATCGTGATCGACGGCGGCGTCGGGCAGCTGGAATCGGCGCGCCGCGCCGCGAGCGGGACGCCCCTCGAGACGGTGCCGATCGTGGGGCTGGCGAAGCGGCTGGAGGAGATCGTGGTCCCGGGCCGGCGCGATTCGCTCCGCCTGTCGCGCCGCGCGCCCGGGTTGAAGCTGCTGATGCGGGTGCGCGACGAGGCGCACCGGTTCGCGGTGACCTACCACCGCACGCTGCGCGGGCGTGCCGCGAGCGAGTCGGCCCTGGATCAGGTGAAGGGGCTCGGGCCCAAGCGCCGCGCGATGCTGCTCGCGCGCTTCGGCTCGGTGACGCGGCTCCGCAACGAGCCGATCGAGACGATCGCCTCCGTGCCCGGGATCGGAAAGCGGATGGCGGAACGGATCCTCGAGACGGTCGGGGCGGGGAGCGAAGGGGGGAGCGGGTCATGAAAACGAAGAAGCGCGCGGCGAAGGCGGAGCGGCGCGGGCAGCTCCAGCTGGAGCCGCTCGCGGTGGCATCGGTCCGGACGCCCGCGGGAACGATCACGGTCGTCTGCAGCCCTTCGGGGCTGCGCGAGGTCCACCTGGGCGCGTCCGAGACGCGCCGCCGGGAGGCGCGGGCGCGCGGGATCCGCTTCGTGCGGCGGCCGCGCTGGACCGCCGGCGCCAAAGCCGCGGTCGAGCGCTTCGTGCGCGGCGGTCCGATCCCCGCCGGCCTGCCGCTCGACCTGACCCAGGGAACGGTCTTCCAGCGCCGCGTGTGGGACGCGACCCGCGCCGTGCCGTGGGGCGAGGTCGTCTCGTACGCGGAGATCGCCCGCAGGGCGGGCGCGCCGCGCGCCGTGCGCGCGGTGGGGAACGCGCTCGGCGACAACCCGGTGCCGATCGTCGTGCCGTGCCATCGCGTGGTGCACTCCGGCGGCTCGATCGGGGGGTTCACGTCGGGGCTCGACTGGAAGCGCTACCTGCTCGCGCTGGAGGGCGGACAGCTGGAGATGGAGCTGCGGAAGCCGCGCCGGGGCGTGCTGGGGCTGTTGCGCGCCGCGCGGCGTGCGGCCGGCCGGGCGGGAGGTCGTTGACCCCCGCGCCGAAGAAGGATCCGGGGGCCGCCCAGCCCGAGGCGAAGCGCGCGAGGAGCGTCCTGGGCCCGCTCCTCGAGCGGTTCCGCGACCACCTGGCAGAGGAGCGGCGGCTGAGCGTGAACACCGTGCGCGCCTACGGCCGCGATCTGGCCCAGTACGACCGCTACCTCGCGGGCCAGGGACGCCGGGAGCCCTCGGCCGTCTCCCCGGCCGACATCGAGCGTTACGTCGCCGCGGGCGGCTGGTCGGCGTCCACGGTGGCCCGGAAGATCGCGGCGCTCCGCTCCTTCCACGAGTTCTTGCGCCGGCGGGGCCTTGCGGGAGACAATCCCGCGCTTCCGGTCCGCCCGCCGAGACGGTCGCGTCCTTTGCCCGACGTGCTCGCGGTGGAGCAGGTGGAGGCGCTCTTGAAGGCGCCGCGCGGCGAGTCCCCGCAGTCGGTGCGCGACCGGGCGCTCCTCGAGACGGCGTACGCGACCGGCCTCCGCGCGAGCGAGCTGGTGAAGCTGGCGCTGGAAGAGGTCGATCTCGAGGAGGGGCTGGTGCGCTGCGTGGGAAAGCGGCAGCGGGAGCGCATCGTCCCCTTCGGGAGCCAGGCGCGCGCGGCCCTCGTCCGCTACCTGGACGGGGCGCGGCCGCTCCTGACGCGGCACCGCGCGGAGCGCGCGGTCTTCGTGACGCGCCTGGGGCGGCCGTTCACGCGCATGGGCTACTGGAAGCTCCTTCGCGGCTACGCGCGCGCCGCGGGGATCGACCGCCCGGTTTCGCCGCACACGCTCCGGCATTCGTGCGCGACGCACCTCCTCGAGGGGGGATGCGACCTGCGCGTGGTGCAGGAGTTCCTGGGGCACCGGTCGATCGAGACGACGCAGATCTACACCCATCTGGACCGGAACTACCTGCGC
>DATJEJ010000197.1:0-14425 GCA_035496795.1 Candidatus Omnitrophota bacterium | reverse complement strand
CCACCCCGGCAGCTCGGTGGTGGTCACGTACCCGATGGGGGCGTCACCGGGGATGTGGGCGCCGATCGCGATCCGGTAGGCGTGGAAGAGGCCGGTCGTGTCCGCGACCACGATCTCGTGCCTGCCGTTCCCTTCCAGGTCCGCCGCCACGGGCGCGGAGAACTGCCCCGCGGCGAGGCGGGCCCCCGCGATGTTGTCGGTATCGAGGGGGTCGCGAATGGGGTCGGTCAGAATCTCCCAGTTCAGAAGATAGAGGCCCGGAAGCGAGTTCTCGCCGATCACCGTCCGCTTCGCGGCGATGACCACCTGGTTCGAGCCTCCCTCGAGACCGGTCGAGACCGCCGGCGCCTCGGAGCTTCCTCCAACGAGCATCGTATGCTCCTCCAGAGCGCCTCCGGCGAGCCGGATCACCCGCACGACCGAGTAGCCCGTCGCGCTCGCGGGCGAGCCGATCACGATCTCCAGCCCGGGCGTTCCGTCCACCTCGGCCAGGACCGGCTGGGCGCGCACCCCCGTCGCGAGACCCGTGGTCACGACGCCGAGCGTGAGGGGGTTGTTGTCCCCGTCCACCACCTCGGTGCCGTTCGCGTGGAAGGCGTAGAGGGTCCCGTTCGCGGTCGAGAAGACGATCTCGTTCCCGGGCGACCCGTCCACGTCGCCGACGCAGGGGCTGGTGACCACTCCCGACGTCGTGCTCGCGAAGGGGGTGGGCGTGGCGTCGCCGTCCAGGAAGTCGTTCCCATCGGGGCGGAAGATGTAGAGCGCCCCGGTGTTGTTGAGCCGCTGCACCGGCACGAGCAGCTCCTGCGTGAACGGCGGGCCGGCCCCGTCCACGTCGGCGGCCAGGGAGGGCGCGCTCCGGACGCGGCCGGTCAACAGCTTGGGCCAGCCCGGCTTGTCCTGCAGGAAGGAGACGTCGAACGTCATGACGCTGTCCGGCGCGCTGATCCCCGTGATCGAGATCCCGGTCGGCACGTTGCCGTAGGCGACCGTGGAGGGCGTCGTCGCGGGCGTGAGCTTGTCGCGCCATCCCGCTCGGAAGACGTCGTCGGGACTGCCGTCGCTGTAGCTGGAGGGCGGCCCGTCCATGTCCTCGATGCCGTCCGCCTCGACGATGTCGATTCCCTTCCGGGCGGCATAGGCGTTCACCACATTGTCGAGGAGTCCCGCCGCGATCACCGAGTCGTCGACGTGATAGACGAGGATCCCCGATCCCGCGCCGTCGCCGGGGGTATAGAAGTCGAACTCGGCGCCCGCGTAGGAGTCGATGTAGAAGTCGAACGCGCTGTCGGCGTCGGCGTCGTCGAAATCGAACCGTCCGTTGCCGTTCAGGTCCTGGCGGCGGTTCTCGAGCAGGAGATACTCGGTCTCGGTCATCGGGATCTGGATCGCGCGCGGCAACGACCCGACCTGCCGCTCCAGCATGGACAGCGAGATCGGCTGGGGCGTCACGACCCGCTGCGCCGCGATCACGCCGAGGAAGATCTTGGACCATGCGGAGAGCCCGGCCGGGGCGAAGCCGCTGAAGTTCCAGACGCCGGTCCCCATGACGTCCCAGGAGCCGACGCCCTGCGAGGAACCTCCCTCGTCGCCGTTCGTGTCGTAGAGATCGGGAAGTCCGAGCTGATGGCCGAACTCGTGGCAGACCACCCCGGTCGTCCCGAAGACGAAGCCGTCCTGGCTCTCCGACTCCGGCACCTCGACCGCTTCCTTCACGTACACCGGGTTCGAGCCGGAGAGGTCGTTGGTGCGGATCCCGATCCGTCCCGCCCCGGTCGTATCCGGAAGAACGGTCTGGAAGTCCTGCTGCGTCACGAACGCCGACCAGATCTCGTCCTTGCTGTCGTCACGGACGTCGGCCTCCTGCCCCTTGCCGGCGTGGAAGATCAGGAGGCTCTGGTAGGGGGCGAAATCCACCGTCGAGTCGGCCAGCTGGATCAGGTCGCGCACCATGAAGACCAGCCGCTCCTGGAAGCGGTCGTCGTCGCCGTAGTACGCCATCGGGTGCGGCAGCGTGAACACCGAATCGACGAGGGTCGCCGTGAGCGTCCGCGAGCCCTCGGTCTGCTGCTCCCAGAACTGCTTCTGGAAGAGGAGGAGCCGGTCGTAGTACGCGGTGGTGGATTCGATCGGCGTGTCGCTGAACGCGACCCGGATCGCGAGGATGTTGATCGTGGCCTGCGCGCCGAGCGGCGCGCGCGCCGCCAGGCCGCGGGCTCCCGGAGGCGGGAGGATCAGGCGGTCGCGCGAAAAGCCCTCGCGGGGCCCGGGCCCGTGCTTCCAGGGTACGGGAGGCACGGCGCGGGCGGCCCGGGATTTCGAGGGCGCGAACGCTAGGGCGATGGAGACAAGGACGAGGAGCGGGAGCGCGGCACGACGCACCCCGTCAGTGTACCGGCGGCCGGCGCGGACGGTCAACGAGTCCGGACGCGAGGAGGCGCGTCCTGGCCCCGAAGCCGCCCGCCCATGGGACCGAACAGCTCAGCGGCCCCGGCGCCCCCAGCCGCCTTCACCCTGGTCGCGGCGGTCCTGACCGCGGCCGTTGTCGTCGCGCCGGCGCTCCTCGCTCCGACCACGGTCGCCCCGATCCTGGTTCCTGTCGTCGCGCTGGCGCGCCTGATCGCGGTCCTGGCGCTCCTGGCGGCGATCCTCGGCGCGGGCGCGCTCGCGGCTCTGCTGGTCCTCGCGCCGCTGGTCCTGGCGCTGGTCGTCGCGCCGCTCCCGCATCTGGCGCCGCTGGTCCTGCTGGCGCTGGTCGTTCTGCCGCCGCTCCCGCGTCTCGATCCATTCGCGCCGCCGCTGGTCCTGGTTCTGACGGATGTCCTCGCGCTGGCGGGTATCCCCCGCGTCCCCCCGGTCGCGGACGTCGCGCCGGTCGCGAACGTCGCCGCGATCCCTCACGTCACCGCCGCGGGCGTCTCCGCTCCGGCGCAGGACCTCGTCGGGCCGCCACACGCGCCCCTCGCGCGGGCTGCGGAACCGCTGGAATTCGGGCGGCGTGCGCCGCTGGATGGTCTGGCGCCGGGACTGGAACTTGTCGGTTCCGTCCACCTGGAAGCGCGTGCGCAGGGTCGTCCGGCCGTCCACCGACGACCACCGGTCCTTCCACTGACGGTAGCGGGTCGGCGCGGTGGACCGGACCATGTAGAAGTAGCGCGGCCGGAGGATCCGCGACCGGAGCGGACGGTAGTGCGCCCAGCCCGCGTCGATCCGGATGTCCACGACGGAACAGACGTCCCCGTAGGGGTCGAACCAGCCGCCATAGGAGTGGCAGTCCGCGCAGACGTAGCGCGGATACTCGACCTTCCGCTCGATGTAGAAGTAGGTGTCGGCCGTCGCGACCTCGTCCTCCAGGCCTCGCGGCACCACGCGGCGCACCACGCGATCCATGCCGATGTAGGGGTCGCCGGCGATCACGCCGGAATCGCCCTCATCGTCGTCCCCATAGTCCTGGCCGCGATCCCTCCCCTCGTAGCCGCCGGTCAGGTACCACGGCAGATCGCGGAACGGCTCGGGAGAGGCGATGGCCACGACGTACTCGATGCCGGTGGGGCCATCCGCGACCAGGTCGTAGGGATCGTTGCGGGACGGCACCTGGTAGGTGCGCCCTCCCTCGACCATGTCGGGATCGCCCGGGTCATAGGGATACACCAGGTGGATGTAGCCTTCGGTGTCGATGTTGTAGATCAGAACGTACGCGTCGGCGCTGGGCCGGAAGAGGACGCGCATCGGCTCGCCCTGGCGATAGACGCCGCCCTCCTCCTTGTTCGTCCAGACGTCGATGTCGAGCCGAGGGGCATGCGCCGCCTCATAGGAGATGGAGGCGTCGACACGAACCGCCGCACGGGAAGCCACGGGGAGCGCCGCGGCCATGAGGGCCGCGGCGCCCGCGACGAACAGGCGGCGCCAACGCGCACGTTTCATCAGTTCTTCCTCGCAATCTTCGGAGCGAGCTCCGGATTGTTGGGATCGATCTGGTAGGCCCAGTCGATCACGATGCTGCCCGCCGCCTTCGAGACCACCTCGAACTTGGCGTAATGGTTGTCCGCGGTCAGGACGATGTAGCTGTGGCCCGGAATGGCCTCGACGATCCCATCGGCCGACCACCCATCGCTGGCCGGAGGACCGAAGTCCACGTCCACCAGGTCGACGAGCCCCGCGTCCTGAATCTTCACGCCGGTCCCGGCGAAGACCAGGGCGCCGGTCGAAGCGTCGAACCAGATGTCGGCCGAGGCGCTGGTGGACGCGACCCGCGACATCGCCGAGAAGTCCCACCCGGCCGTGGCCGGCGTCGTGGCGGCGCTGGTCAGGGTCACGTTCGTGCCCTCCGGGCGCGGCGTGTCGAACACGTCTTCGAAGCTGAGATCCGCGCTCTCCCGTCCGTGGGTGTCCACCGCCGACACGGCATAGTAGTAGGTCGTGCCGTTCGTCACGTGCGTATCGATGAAGGGAGGCTGAACGGCGGTGCCGATGAGCGTGAACGTGCCCGTGGGCGCGCTGTTACGGTACACCTTGTAGTGGTCGATGTCGTTCTCCTGGTTCTCCCTCCAGTAGATCGAGACCTGGCCGTCTCCGGTGACGCTGTAGACGCCCTCCACGTTGAAGGGAGGGTTGCTGGTCCCGACCACGTGATCCTCGTTGCGACAGCCGGCGGTAAGCGCCACGGCCGCGAGGCCGAGCGCCAGAAGAAGCGTGCGAGTCACGGGCACCTCCTGTGAGAAGAATCGAGCTCTGTATCGATGGAGCAACCGATGAATCTCGGCGCGATTTGCCGCATCCGGGAACCGCATAGCATATGCCATATAGAGGAGCGAGAGGGCGTGTCGCGTAAGTGACATTTTGATTGGGAATTGTGGTCGTAGCGGGATTTGGCGCGGACGGGGCGGGGCGCGGTGTGACGAGGGGAAGCAGGTACAGTGTGACTGGGGCGCTACATACGTCATCGCGCCCCGCAGGGCCGATAACCCGAGGGCCGTGTCCTCGGGGATCAATCCCGCAAAAGCAAAAGAGCCGTCCCTTGAAGTGGGCGGCCCGCTGCGCATCGTGAGAAAAAAATTGAGCCCCGGTCGTGCCAGCTCATTTCGGGCTACATCACGTCCACCGAGGCCGGTGCTCGGTCTGGCGACTAGTCCATGGTCAAACGCTGGCTCGACCTAAGGGCTCTTTGGAGGTCCCCCCCTCCGATCACTAGCTAAGGCACCCATCGTGCCAGACATGCCGTTTTCGGAGATCCCGCAAAAAATCGCGCAACCCTTTGTACAATAGTAATTTGCCTAAGTGACGAAAACAGTGCGACGGACAGTCGGAAGGGTCCAGTTGACAGGTTTTTGAGGGCGATTTAACAGTGGGGTGGGAGTGCAGCTGGAACTCTGAGGGAGGGCGTAACTTGCGACTATTAAATTCGTTTACACAGAATATTTAAGCTCTTTGCCGAGTGCCGCGCCGGTCCAGGTGGAAGAGCTTGATCTTCTGGAGGAGGGTCGGGTAGGAGAGGCTCAGCTCGCGCGCGGCCTGGAGCTTGTTCCAGTTATGGCGCTCGAGCGCCTGCGCGATCATGCGGCGTTCCACCTTGGCGACTTCGGAGCGGAGCGTGGCCGGGCCCTCCGCGACGTCGTCCTCCTTGCGAAGGATGTCGCGCGGGACCAGGCGCAGCGAGAGGACCTCTCCCTCGTTGGCCATCACGACCATCCGCTTCACGACCTTCTCCAGCTCGCGCACGTTGCCGCGCCACGGGAGCGACGAGAAGGTGCGGATGAGCTCGGGATCCACGCCCCCCACCTCCTTGGCCATCTCGACCGAGAAGCGCCGGATGTAGTGCTCGAGCAGGATCGGAATGTCCTCCGGGCGCTCGCGCAGCGGCGGGACGCGGAAGCAGATGTCGTTCAGACGGTAGTACAGGTCCTCCAGGAACTCTCCTCGAGCGATCCGCGCGCGCAGATTGACGTTCGTGGCGCAGATGACCCGCACGTCCACCTTGGTCGGACGGTTCCCGCCGACGGGGCGAACCTCGCGGTTGTCGAGCACGTGGAGCAGCTTCCCCTGGATGGTGATGGTGGTCTTGTCCACTTCGTCCAGGAAGAGCGTTCCGCCGTTCGCCTCGACGAAGAGACCCGCCTTGTCCCGCACCGCGCCCGTGAAGGCGCCCTGGACGTGCCCGAAGAGCTCGCTCTCGAGGAGCTGCTCGGGCAGCGCCGCGCAGTTCACCTGCACCAGCGGCTTGTTCGTCCGGACGCTGGAGGCGTGAATGGCGCGGGCGAGGAGTCCCTTGCCGCTTCCCGTTTCGCCTTCGATCAGGATCGTCGCGTCGGTCGGACCGACGCGCTCCAGCAGGGAGAGGATCTCGAGGAGGTCGGGGCTGCGCGTCACGATGCCGTGGTCGTTGGCCGACCCGAGCAGCCGTCCGCGGAGCGCGCTGTTCTCCTGCGCGAGTCGCTGGCGCTGGCGCTCGAGGATCGCCACCGCCACGTGATTCGCGAGAACGGTGATGAGGTTGATCTCGCGCTGCTTGAACGCGCCGAGCGGCTCCTCGGACCGGTCCAGATAGAGGTAGCCCGGCAACCCCGAGGGCAGGGAGAGCGGAACCACGGCGACGGTCGTGCGCGTGCCGATGTGATACGTGGCCGGAAGGTCGCGGAATCGCTCGTCGGCGCCGGCCCGGCTGGTCACGATGGGGCCCGAAGCGAGCCGCGCGGGGCCGATGCGGCGCTCCAGCTCGCGGATCAGATCGTGCGCGAGACGGGTCGCCATGCCGACGGTCGCGACCGCTTCGATCCCACCCTGCGCGGCCGGGGCGGCCACGATGCCGCGGGTCGCTCCCGCGCGGCGGGCCACGATCGAAAGGATCTCCTGCAGCGCGGTCTCGGCGTCGCCGCCGCGAAGGGCGGTCCGGATCTCGTCGAAGGCGGCGAATTCGTTGGTCTGCGACGAGGAGCCGTCGATCAGGCCCTGCTCCACTTCGCTCCGGAAGAGCTCGATCTCGCGCGCGAGGTCGGGATCTTCCTCGGGCGTCAGCAGCGACGAGGCGTGGTCGACGTGGATGACGGCATCGTCCATCAGTCCGCGGAGCAGCTCGCTCCGCGCGAGCTCGAGAAGGGCCCGCGCCGTGTGCACCGGCAGCCGGAGCGTCTCGAACCCCGCGGCCGCGCGCCGGAGGTACCCGATCGATTCGTCGAGGACGCCGCGCGAGCGGCCCTTCCGGCCGCGCTTCCTCCAGACGATCCCCACGGCGTAGTTGAGCTTGGCAAGCTCGTAGCGCTTGCTGATTCCGGAGAGGATCCGCGCGGCCTCGTCGATGAAGCCGCGGGCCTCTTCCCACTCGCCGGCTTCGGCGGCTCGGAGTCCCAGGAGGCGCAGCGAGCAGGCTTCCTCGATGCGGTCGCCCAGGCGCCGGGCGATCGCCAGCGCGCGCTCGCCGCTCCGGCGCGCCGGATCCAGCTCGCCCATGCGGACCTGCGCGTCGCCGATCCGCCGCCACAGCTCCACCTGCAGGTCGGAGTCGGTGGCAAGCTGATCGGCAAGCGCCAGACCGGTGTCGTACTCGGTGCGCGCCTCGGGGAAACGGCCGAGGTCGGCGAGCCAGTCGCCCAGAGCTTCGTGGGCCAGCACGATCTCGCGGCGGCAGTTCCGCTCCGTCGCGAGCGCGAGCCCTTCGCGGATCAGGCTCTCGGCGCCGCTGAAGTCGCGGCGCTTCCGCCGCAGGATGCCGAGATGGTTCAGGGAGCGGGCCTTGCCCGCCGCGAAGCCGGTCTCGGTGTAGATCTGGAGGGCGCGGCGATAGTGCTCTTCCGCCAGATCCCACTCGCCCATCTTCTCGTGGACGATGCCCAGGTTATGAAGGTAGGTCCCCGAGTCCTGGTAGAGGCCGGCGCGTTCGGAAATGCGCAGCGCCTGCTCCAGGAAGCGCGCCGCTTCCTTGAAGCGGCACTGATTCTTGTGCACCAGCGCCAGGCTGTTGTACGCCGAGGCCATGCCGGCCTGGAAGTCGGCGCGGCGATAGGTCGCGATCGCGCTCTCGAAGTAATCCCGCGACGACGACCAGCTGCCGGTGCGAAGCGCGATCCAGCCCAGCGTCATTTCCGCGCGGCCGATATCGAAGTTCAGCGTCGTTTCGCGGAGGAGCCGATAGGCGAGGACCGAGGAGCGCTGCGCGGCGCGATAGCGTCCGCGATCGAAGAGGAGAATCCCGAGGCTGCCGGCCAGGCGGCCGATCTGCTCGGGGGTGACGTGCGGCCGGAGACGGTGATGGAGTTCGTGGAGCGCGTCCACCGCCTCGTCCAGGTCGCCCCGGTAACGGAGGCAGTCGACGATGCGCGCGCCGAGACGGAAGAGCGCGTCACGGTCCGCCGTGCCGTTCCTGCTGGCCTCGGCGTCGAGCGCGCGACGGTAGTACTCGAGCGCCACGGCGTAGTTGTCCGCGGCGAAGTACAGATCGCCGAGCTCTTGAGCGCGGTGTTCGTCCCCTTCGGAGACGGGCGCTTGCGCGCCCGTCTCCTCGAGGTCACCACTGCTCTTGATATTCGGTCGGTCCCTGGGGACTAGTCCGTCCATTCCGGCCCTCTACCCACCACGTGGGGAACCGGGGGGCTGATCCGTAGACCGAAGCGCGCGCGCTTCATCAGCGCTGGCGCGCGGGATCTACCAGAGCCAGCGAACCCCGTATCCCAGACGCAGTGCCGTCAGGTAGGCCTTCCAGATGCTCAGCGTGGTCGTCACCCTTGTCGTCCGAACAGAGCTGGACGTGCCCCGGATCGCCGTGAACGACGGCGCCATGGTGCCCTTCACAACCGAGCCGTCCCCGTCGCCGGGGTCAGGTCCGTTGTTGGGATCCCATGGAATGGGCTTGGCCAAGGAAGTCTGCGGAACCGCAGTGACGAACGCGAGCGAGCACAGGAGGATGCCCAGCAGCAAAAAGCGTCGTGGAACCCGGATCCTCATGCCTGCTCCCAGTGTGAACGGCTTCCGGCGTAACAGCCGCCCCACTTTCAACGGCAGTTCGCCGAAAGGTGCCAGCTCCCGGAAGCGTGACCGAGAGCGTTGAGGGACGTCCCAGGATGGGACGGACACCTGTCAACGAACACTGCCGCTTAATAAGTGATGGTATCGGAGGAAGTTGGAATCGTCAAGGGCGAAAATGGCTGATTCCAGCCCTACGAGTGGGACTGGACGTTCCGTTTCCGGTGCTTCCGGGCCTCGCTGAGGACCAGCCCGTACCGGAGGCCCCGGGTGGATACGGTGATCCCCGCCACGGGGAAACGATTGACGAATTCCGAGAGGATGACCGCCCCGGCCGGGATGATATCGGCGCGACCGCGGCTGACGCCGGCGAGATCCCGCCGGTTCGCCAGGGGTATCGAACAGAGCTGCTTCTCGATGGCGGCGATCCGCTCCCGCGAGAGGAGGTGGTTCTCGATCCGGGTGGGGTCGTACTTGGTCAGATTGAGGTCCAGGGCCCCGAAGGCGGTGACCGTCCCCCCCACGCCGACCGCCCGCTCCAGGCCGTCCGACACGAAATCGGTCAGTTTCTCCCGGAAGACGTCCTGGACGAAGCGGCGCACCACCGCGAGTTCCTCCTCGGCGGGCGGGTCGGTTCGGACGAACCGCTCGGTCAGGCGGACGCAGCCCAGCTCCAGGCTGATGACCTGGTTGCCCTCCTGCCCTTCCCCGAAGATGATCTCGGTGCTGCCGCCCCCGATGTCCACGACGACCGAGCGGCGGGGGCGCGGATTCAATCCGGAGAGCACGGCCAGGAACACGAGCCGCGCTTCCTCTTCGCCCGTGAGGATTTCCACGGGGTAGCCGATGCGCTCGGAGAAGCGCGCGGCCACGTCGGGGCCGTTCGTCGCGACCCGGAGCGCGTTCGTCGCGGCCACCCGGATCGTGCTCGCGCCGCTGTACTCGGCCTCGTGCACGAAGCGCTCGAGGCACTCCAGCGTGCGCGCCGCGGCGCCTTCGTCGATGAGTCCGGTGCGGTCGAGACCCTCGCCCAGTCGCGAGATCTCGCCCATGCGATGGGACGTGCGGAGGCGCTCGTCGTCGTCCACGTCGGCGACGAGCAGACGAACCGAGTTCGTTCCGATGTCGACGGCGCCGATTCTCACCGGTCGCAGTCGGGGTGCTGCGGCGACATTTGCCAGAAGCAGGCGCGTTCCACCGGCCTTGCCCCTCCGCGCGGTTGACTCTGGGAGTGCACGAACCCTACCATAGCGGCATATGACTGTAAAGACGGAAACCGTTATCAGAACAGGAAATGTACGCTCCGGACGGGGTGATGCCCGGTCCGAGGACATCCTGGGGCTCTACCCGGAGGAGCTGGCTCGGGTCGCTCTTGGGCTCGGACAGCCCGCCTATCGCGGCCGGCAGCTCGCCGAATGGCTCTATCGGCGCGGAGAGCTGGACCTGTCCCGCATGTCCAATCTTCCCGCCGCCTTCCGGGAGCAGCTCGCGGCCGCCCACCGGGTGGGATCGCTGTCGGAGATCGGGCGCCGGGAGACCCCCGATCGAAAGACGCGGAAGATCGCCCTCCGGCTTCCGGAGGGGGGCGTCGTCGAGTCGGTCTACATGTCCACGCCGACCCGGTTCACGTTCTGTCTCTCCTCCCAGCACGGCTGCGGCTTTGCTTGCCGCTTCTGCGCCACGGGACGGATGGGGCGCGGCCGCAACCTGGCCGCCGGGGAGATCGTGGAGCAGACGCTCCACCTCCGCCGCGAGCTTCCGCCCGGCGTCTCGGAGTACAACGTGGTCCTCATGGGGATGGGCGAGCCCTTGGAGAACTACGACGCCGTGCTCCGGGCGCTGGCCCTCCTCTCCGACCCCGCCCTCGGAGCCGTCCCGCCCAAGCGGATCACCATCTCGACAGTCGGCCTGGTGCCGCAGATCTACCGGCTCGCCGACGAAGCTCCGCGGTACCGTCTCGCCATCTCGCTCCATGCGGCCACGGACGAGCTGCGCTCCAAGCTGATGCCGGTCAACCGGACCTTCCCCCTCGAGGCGCTGATGGGCGCGGTGCGGCACCACGTCGAACGGACCGGCCGGCGCGTCACGTTCGAGTACATCCTGATCGAGGAGCTGAACGACACGGTCGCGCACGCCGCGAAGCTGGTGAAGCTGGTGGCGCAGCTCCCCTGCAAGATCAACCTGATCCCCTACAATCCGATCGGCCCCGGGAAATTCAGACGGCCGGCGGCCGAGCGGATCGAGCGCTTCGCCGCCTATCTCCAGCCGCGCGTGCCCGCGGTGACGGTGCGCTACAGCCAGGGGGTGGAGATCGGCGCGGCCTGCGGCCAGCTCGCGGGCGCCGCGGAAGGGGGCGCGCGGGCGTAGCGCGCGCCGCCATGTTCGGCACCCTCCATCGGAAGCTCCTCGCCCTCTTCTTCCTCGTCGCGCTCATCCCCTCGCTGGGCCTCACGCTGTTCGTCACGCAGTACCTGGCCAAGAGCCTGGCGGCGCTCCGCAATCCCGAGACCGAGCGCGCGCTGGCCCAGTCGCTCGAGGTGATCCGGCAGGGCATCGAACGGCTGGGCAGCGACGCGCAGCACCACGCGACCGTGATGTCGGAGGACGACGCCGCCGCGCGGCTGCTCGCGCAAGGGACGCTGCCCGAGGTGGAGCGATGGCTCCGCGACGAGGCGCGGGAGCGCGGGCTGGACTACGTGGTGCTCTACAAGAACGACGCCAAGCCCGGGCGCGTCTTCGGCGCGCGCTTCGGGCCCCGCATCACCATCCCCGAGCCCGAGCGCGAGTCCTTGCTCGCCGCACTGAACGAGGGGGGCCTCGTGTCGGGAGGCGAGGTCCCGCGGCAGGTGAGCGGCGTGGCGACGTTCGGGAAGAACTACCTGATCCTGGCCGGCTACCAGCTGGACCCCGAGATCTCCTCGGAGATCGAGGCGCTCCAGAAGAACCTCACGATGTACAAGCGGCTCGGGGTCTACACCTGGCTTTCCGAGCGGAGCCTGTGGGTCTTCGCGGGGCTCTGGTCGGTGGTGCTCGGCCTCGTGAGCTTCTTCCTCGCCGCCCTCGTCTCGCGCAGCATCGCCCGGCCGATCGTGGCGCTGGAGAGCGGGATGGAGCGGGTCTCCGCGGGGGACCTCGCCCACCGCGTCGCTCCCGCCGGCACGCGCGAGGTGCGCTACCTGGGCAACGCCTTCAATCGGATGGTCGAGGAGATCCAGACCTCGCGGCGCGCCCTCCTCCGTGCCGAGCGGCTCGCGGCGTGGCGCGAGGTGGCCCGCGCCGTGGCCCACGAGATCAGGAATCCGCTCACGCCGATCCAGTTCGCGCTGCAGCGGCTCCAGGAGGAGGCCCGCCGTCCCGCGCCGCGCGCCGAAGTGATCGGCGAGAACGCCGAGTCGATCCTGCGCGAGGTGCGCTCGCTCCAGGAGTTCGTCACCGCCTTCTCCGCGGTGGCGCAGCTCCCCGAGACCAAGCCTGCCCCGTGCGACCTGCCGGCGCTGGTCGAGGACGTGGCGCGGCTCTACCGCGGCTCCTCGCGCGTGGAATTCCGCGTTGAGGTGGAGCGTCCCGTTCCCTTAGCCTGGGCCGACTCCGGCCAGATCCAGCGCGTCCTCGTCAACCTGATCAAGAACGCGACCGAGGCGATGGGCCCGGAGGGCGCCGTCACGCTTCGCGTCCGCCGGGACGCGGGCGCCTTTCCCGGCGCGGCGTCGTCCGTCGCGCTCGAGGTGGAAGACACCGGACCCGGCATGGACCCGGCCACCCTGGAGCGCGCGGCGCATCCCGGCTTCACCA
Source organism: Candidatus Omnitrophota bacterium (assembly GCA_035496795.1). GTDB lineage: Bacteria > Eisenbacteria > RBG-16-71-46 > SZUA-252 > SZUA-252 > DASQJL01. The sequence continues at coordinate 1,681 of DATJEJ010000197.1, read as the reverse complement.
CCAAGTCGAGCGGAAGCGGATTGGGGCTTACCCTGGTGCAGCGCATCGTGGAACAGCACGGCGGCCGCTTCGAGCTCGATTCGAGCCCGGGCGTCGGCACGCGCGCGATCGTGACGATTCCCACCGTTCCGGCGGGGGAGGAAGCTCCGGCCGCGCCGCTTGCGAGCGGCGACGGCGCGGGGGCCCGGGCATGAGCGCCTCCCGGATCCGCGTGCTCGTCGTGGACGACGAGCCCTCCGTCCTCCTCGAGACCTCGGCCAGCCTGAAGCGCAGCTACGAGGTGCTCACCGCCTCGCGCGCCGAGGACGCGGAGAAGATGCTCGCCGATCAGCGCGTGGATCTCCTCCTCACCGACCTTCGCCTGCCCGGCAAGGACGGCATCGCCCTGCTCGAGAGCGTGAAGGCGTCCCACCCCGACGTGCCGGTCGTGCTCATGTCCGGCCACGGCACCATCGAGGAGGCGGTCAAGGCGATCCGCCTCGGCGCGGTCGACTTCGTCGAGAAGCCGTTCGGGCCCGAGCGCCTGCAGGTCACCGTGGAGCGCGCCCTGGAGCTCAAGGCGTTGCAGCGCGAGAACGAGCGGCTCCGCTCCATCGCCGGCGCGGCCGACGAGATGGTGGGGAAGAGCCGCGTGCTGGATCAGATCCGCGGCGAAGCCTCCAAGGTGGCGAAGACCGACGCCAAGGTGCTCATCACCGGCGAGAGCGGCACGGGGAAGGAGCTGGTCGCCCGCTCGATCCACCGGATGAGCGCGCGGGCGCGCGGTCCGTTCGAGAAGCTGAACTGCGCGGCGCTTCCCAAGGACCTCGTCGAGAGCGAGCTCTTCGGCTACGAGAAGGGCGCCTTCACGGGGGCGGCGCAGATGAAGCGCGGCCGCCTCGAGGCGGCCGACCTGGGGACGCTGTTCCTGGACGAGGTCGGAGACATGAGCCTGGAGACGCAGGCCAAGTTCCTCCGCGCCATCGAGACCGGCGACATCGAACGACTCGGCGGCACCCGCACGATCGCCGTGGACACGCGGATCCTCGCCGCCACGAACAAGGACCTCCCGGCGGAGATCCAGGCCGGCCGCTTCCGCGAGGACCTCTACTACCGGCTGAACGTGGTCCCGATCCACATCCCGCCGCTCCGCGCCCGGCGCGAGGACGTGCCGCTCCTCGTGGCGCACTTCGTCCAGCGCTTCGGCGCCGAGCATCCGCGCGGCCCGCGCACGGTCACCCCAAGCGCGATGGAGCGTCTGGCCCAGTATTCCTGGCCCGGGAACATCCGCGAGCTGAAGAACCTGATCGAGCGCCTCCTGATCATGACCGACGGCGACGCGATCGACGTCGCCGACGTGGAGGACGCGCTTCCGATCAACGCGGGGGACGAGCCGCCAAGCGAGATCCGCGCGGCGCGCGACAAGGCCGAGCGCGACACGATCCTCGCCATGCTCCGCGACTGCCAGTGGAACGTCAGCGAGGCCTCGCGCCGTCTGGGGATGGACCGCGGGTATCTCCACCGGAAGATCAAGCGCTATGGGCTGTCGCGCGACGGCGCGTAGCGCCGCCGCGGCGCTCCTCGCGGCGCTCCTGGTCGTCGCGGGGGCGACCGCACGCGTCGCGCCGGCCGCCGCGCAATCCTCGGCCGACAGCCTGGCCGCGCGCGCGCCCGTCCCCCCTGTCCCCCCTGTCTCCCCTGT
>DATJEJ010000196.1:0-2376 GCA_035496795.1 Candidatus Omnitrophota bacterium | reverse complement strand
CGCCTCCAGGAATCCTTCGGGACCGTCGCCGAGGAACACGATGTCGCCGTATGGCTGGACGACGTCGGTGATCGTGGTGCTCACGATCGGCCGGTCGGCAGCCATGTATTCGAGGACCTTCGGCGGGCTGATGTAGCGGGTCGCGTCGTTCTTCGCGAACGGCACGAGGCAGACGTCCCACCCCGCGAGATACCCCGGCAGGTCGTGATAGGGCTGCTGCCCCATGTAGCGGAGGTTCGCACCCCACGGCAAGGAGGAGCGCTCGATCTCCACGACGGGACCGACCAGGACCAGCGACCAGCGGGGCCGCTCGGCTGCCAGGTGGCGGAGGATGTCGAGATCCATCCGCTCGTCGATCGCCCCGAAGAAGCCCAGGCGCGGGCGCGGCAGTCGCGCCTGCTCGCGCGCGTCGGGAATCGACGTGGCGCTCGCGAAATGCTTCAGGTCCACGCTGCTCGGGAAGCAGTGCGCATAGGGATGGAAGCGGCGCTTCGCCTCGTGGAGGCTCGGCCCGCCGGTGAACACGGCGTCGGCGCACTCGAAGAGCTCCCGCTCGCGCTGTCTGATCTCCGCCGGTGCATGGAGGAATTGCGAGGGCTCGTCCATGCAGTCGTAGACGATCGCGCGCGGGTTCAGGCTCTGAGCCAACGACACCGCCATCGGGGTGTAGAGCCAGGCAACGAAGCGATCCCACCCCTCGCGCTCGAGAAGGCGCTCGAGCTGCGCGCGGAGGATCCGCTCCTGCCTCTGGCCGAACCCGGGCCCATCCACGCGAAGATGCGGCTGGACGACGCGGATCCGCGGGGCGACCCGCGTGACCTCGAGACCGGTGATCGCACCGTTCGTGACCGGCTCCTCGACGAAGAGGACGTCACGCCGCTCGGCGAGGCGCGTCATGATGTGATGCGGCCGCTGAAACACCGAATTCCAGCGCAGGTGCGAGAAGACGACGACGGGGGTGTCGTTCATGGAAGCGATCTCCGGCAATTCGAGCTCGTGAAGCGGCGTGGCCGGGTGCAGATGACGGCGCCAAATGCAGCTTCCATGCCACGTCAATCGCAGGAGAATCGCGCCCGTTTCGTGAGTTCCAGGCAGGCGCGCCGCCTCCGGAAGCGCGTCCGAGAGAACCGCTTACAAAGGGACGGCGGTCCTTACATCGGACGCGCTCCGACACGCGCCACCGCGGAACGCGGTGGACGGGAGACGAGAGAGGGCTACGGAGCGGAAGCGAGCGTGGCGATCCGGTCCTGCGCTTCGCCGAGGGCCTGCAGGAGCGCTCGCGAGCAGTCCTGCACCTGACCCAGGTCCCGCGCCCGATCGATCGAAAGGGCCGGATCGGCGATGAGGCGCCCGAGCGAGGTGATCATCCCCCGCAGCTCGTCGCGGGCCAGGTCGATGTCCCGCGACATCTCGTCGAGGCCGCGCGACGCCGGCTTCTGGATCACCCAGGCATGCGATTCCGCGCCGTGCTTGTCAGCGAGGTCAAGCGATGCGATCAGGTCGGACTGGCGCACCTGCAATCGCTGCCGTTCCGTTTCCGGCACGGATGAGTCCGGGGGAGCCGGGGTCGCTTCGGCCATGCGGCGTACCGAGGCGTGAAGCGTCCCGAGCTCGCGCGCGACGTCTCCGATCTCCTCGCCGAACCGCTGCACTTCCTTCACCTGGGGATCTCCCGGCTTCAACGCCGGATCGTTCGCGATCGTGCCCATCCGGCGCTCGGCATCCTGGAGCCGGTCGCACATCTGCTCGATCGCGTGATTGGTGTCGCGCAGCTCGAGGCGCGTCTTGTGGCGGGCCATCCATTCCGAGAGATCCTGGGCCGAGATCATGACCTGGTCCATCCGGCTCAGGAAGAATCCCGTCGCGGCCGTGGCGGTCGCGGCGGAGGGCTCCTTCCCCAGGGCCGGCGCCGCGACCACGGCGATGGCAGCCAGGAATGATAGCGCGATGATGATGGCTTTCATGGCTTCCCCCTTCCGGGCCGCAGGCGCGGCCCCCGATTGCAACCCCTCGATTAGGCTGCAACCCGCGTGCCGCGCGCGTGGGCGACGCTGCCCGCGGCGGATTCCCGAACAAACCGCACGACGCCGGCGGTTTACCGCGATGGCCCGCGCGAGCGAGATCCTCGGTTCCGGCTCCCCCGGGGCGCGCCGTATGACACGGTGGCAGGCGGCGGCCCGGGAACCTGACACGAGGGGTTGCCCGGCCGCTACCAAGGGACCATGTCGCCCGGCCGCCACGTTCGGTATCGTGTCTTCATGCGATTCCCGGCCGAGCCGTTCCGCATCAAGGTGGTCGAGCCGCTCCGGTATGTCTCCCGCGAGGAGCGCGTGGAGCTCCTGCGTCAGGCCGGCCTCAATCTCTTCGCCGTTCCCG
>DATJEJ010000195.1:0-3731 GCA_035496795.1 Candidatus Omnitrophota bacterium | reverse complement strand
CGCGCGCGCGGCCGGGGTCCGCGGAGGACCATTTCACGTCGCGGCCGCGAAGCACCGAAGGAATCCAGCACGACTCGCCCGCCATGCGGCCGGCGCCGGAGCGGGCGACGTCATGCCCGGAAGCGGTCATCACCGGGATGAGTCCCAGCAGCTTCCAGCGCTGCTCGCCGATCCCGGGCGCGACGCGGTCATATCCGGAAATGGGGAGCCCATTCATATACGTTCGCGCGCGCCACATCATCTCCTGGTTCCAGGTGAGCGTCTCGTCGGCGCCGAAGGTCCGCCACGTCTTCAGCTTGATCTCGCCATGCATTCGAAGGCGCACGGTCCGAACCGGCGGCCGGTCGCGCGGCGCCGCGTGATCGAGATAGCGCCGGGCCGCGTCCGGGATCCAGGCGTCGGCGGGCGTTTCCATGCCGGATCAGTCCCGAACGATCGAGTAGCAGTGGCAATCGCGGGGCGCGTCGCTGAGATTGGGAGACATCGCCCACTTTCGCAGCGTCCCCTCGCGCGTCATCCCGGCCTTTTCCAGAACGCGCGCGGACCCGCGGTTGTCGGCGTCACAGAAGGCCCACACGCGATGGATGGGGCCCTGGCCCAGCGACCATTCCACGATCGGGCGCACGGCCTCGGCCATGTATCCCCGGCCCCAGAACGCCTTGCCGAGGACGTACCCCAGCTCCGCCCTGGGCGGCTGGATCCGGATCTCGATCATCCCGATCAGCCGATCCGAGTCCGACTGGGTCAGGGCCCAGCCGTACCGCCCGCCCTGTTCCATCGCCAGGAGTAGCCCTCGAAGGAACTCCTCGACGGTGTTCAGCGCCCGATGGGTCGTGAAGCCGAGATAGCGCGTGACCTCCGGATCGGAGGCGTACTCGAAGACATCCGGTGCGTCGGCGAGCGCGGGGCGGCGCAAGCGCAGTCGCGCCGTTTCGAAGGTTTCCGGCGGAGGGCTTACGGCCGCTTGCGCGCTTTCCACACTTCCTCCGAAGGCCACTGCCGTGCCCATTCCGCCGTGACGAAGGGATAGCGCGCGGTCGCGCCCTCGGGCGGGCGCACCTCGATCAGATCCTCGACCTCGAATCCGGCGCCGCGCAGGATGCGAAACCACTCGCCATGGCTCTTGTGGAACTCGACGCCTGAATCGCCGGGCCAGGCGATCCGTCCCATTCCGAACGCCGGGCGCAGCAGTCGTTCATCGGCCGCCTGCGTCTCGTCGTCCGGCATGCACAGCATCAGGAGAAAGGCGTTGGTCAGGAAGTGAAGCCGGCCGCCGGGCCGGAGGAGTCGCGCGGCTTCCGGCACCCATCGTTCGGGATCGGCCCAGAGGCAGGCGCCATATTCGGAGATGGCGAAGTCGAACGAGGCGTCCGGATAGGGGACCGACTCCGCGTTGCCGTGGATCAGCGGGAACGACAGGCCATGCTCGCGCTGCAGGCGGCGCGCGGTCTCGAGCTGCGCGTCGGAGTTGTCGATCCCGACGACGCGGGCGCCGCGCCGCGCGAGCCAGGACGAGACGTACGCCGTGCCGCATCCCAGCTCGATCGCGTCGTGTTTCGAGAGGTCGCGCGGAAGCATTCCGATCTCCGCCTCGGGGACGTTCCAGATGCCCCACGTCGGCTCGCCCGCCGCCCAGTGGCGCTCACCGGAGGCGACGTATTCGCTCGCCTTCTGATCCCAGTACGCACGGTTGTGGAGGACGTGCTCCGGAAGCTCGGTCACGTGCCCACCGCCTTAGCCTCGACGTTCATGAGCATGGGTAGCTGCACGGGTGACTCCGATTGTTACCTGGGGCGTGGCGCCTGGGTAGCCCGATAGAGGGTGCCTATCTGGTGCTCCCGGTGTGCCGCGAACAGGGTCCGTTCCACGGTCCGGGCGGAAACGTCCAGCTGCGCGGCCAGGTCCCGGATCACATGGAGAAACCGGAGCCACTGGTCGAACGTGAACCCCGCACCTCGCGCGTTGCCCTCCACCGCACCCATCGCATGCAGGAGCTGCCAGACCCGGATGTCGATCACGCCGTAGCGCTTCGGCTCGAGCATCGTGAGGACGGCCGAGGCGCTCGGCACCGAGACCCCATGCAGCGCGAGCAGCGCATCGAAGCGTTTCCGCTCATCCACGGTGGCGAGCACGGCCGTCGTCGCCTTGCGGACGCGGTGGTGGTTGTTGCCCCGCACCAGGCCGATCGAGCGCGGCGACTTCCAGTGACATACCCGCTCCAGCTCTCCTTTCGTGAGATATCCCCGCGTGCGTGCGGGGCGAAGCCGCGCGATCAGATCGGCCGTGCCGGGATCTTCCTCCACGATCAGCCGCTCGCGCAGGAGCCGTTCCAGAGGGAGGACGGGCGTCCTAACGGCCACGCTCCCCTTCCTTCCGGGGCCGCACCATCGTCGCGAGCAGGTGCTCGAGGAGGGCCGCCGGGTCGGTGCAGGCGCCGGTGTGCACGGGCGAGGTCTGGATCACCGTGCTGCGCGGCGCGGTGAGCCAGCGGAAGCGCTCCCGCTTCGAGAGGGCACCGATCGGTCCCGCGGAGGGGCCGCCCGCACAGATCGCGGGGAGGGTCGCGAGGTGGGCGCGGATCGCCGCGAGGTCGGCGCCGGGATCCAGCGCGAGCAGCCGGCTCTCGTCCAGCTCGATGCGCGCCTCCAGAAAGTCGCTCGCCGGGCAGGAGACGATCGCCCCGGCATTGATGAACTCCTCCCGCTCCACCTTCGGTACCACGCGGACGACGGCGTAATCGTACGGGCTAGGCTCGGGCACGGATCGCCTCTTCCAGGAAGGGCCGCGGCGTCTCCAGGCGGCGCGCCAGATACTTCACGTAGGCATCGCGATGCTCGGCGGCCGTCGCGAAGGGAGCGTCGACCAGCCACGCGTCGGGGACCAGCGAGACGATGCGCCGCAGCTCGTCCGGAGTGACCCGCTTGTCCAGCGCGGCATCGGCCTCTTCCATCCGGGACGCCGCCGGAAGGAGCACGTGGTCGCGAATCATCGGGAAGGGATCGCGGCTCCGCTCCAGCCAGTGCTCCCACGTGTGGTGGAAGTAGAGCGCCGATCCATGGTCGATGAGCCACGTGCGCCGGTGCCACACGAGCAGGTTCGTATTACGCGGCGTCCGGTCGATGTTCGTGACGAAGGCGTCGAACCAGACCACCAGCGATGCGAAGCCCGGATCGGGCTTCTCCGCCACCGGATCGAACATGATCGAGCCCGGCAGGTAGTCGAGCGCCAGGTTCAGCCCGCCGCTCGCGCGGATCAGGTCCTGGATCTCCGGGTCGGGTTCCGTGCGCGCCAGGTCGGAGTCCAGCTCCATGAACACGATCTCCGGGACGGGAAGCCCGGCGGCGCGCGCGATCTCGCCGCACACGAGCTCCGCGATCAGCGCCTTGGCGCCATGTCCCGCGCCGCGGAACTTGAGCACGTACATGCCGTCGTCGTCGGCTTCGACGATCGCGGGCAGCGAGCCTCCCTCGCGGAGCGGGGTCACGTAGCGCGTGGCCGCGACCGTGCGCATCTTAGATGACGCGCCGCGTCGCGGCGGTGGCGGGGTCGCCGGTGTTGGGCGTTCCCATGTTCATCGCCCCAGGAACCGGTCGATCTGCCGCCGGTGGCGCAGGATGTGCACGATCGCGTGCTCGAAGAGCTGCTCGAAGTCGTACGTCGGACCCCAGCGAACGACCATCTTCATCTCGGTGCATTCCTGGTCGGTCATGTCCCAGTGCCCGTCGAGGGTC
>DATJEJ010000194.1:0-6344 GCA_035496795.1 Candidatus Omnitrophota bacterium | reverse complement strand
GTGATGTGGAGCAGGCCGTCGATGCCGCCCAGGTCGACGAAGGCGCCGAAGTCGGTGATGTTCTTGACCACGCCCTCGCGAATCTGGTCCTTGGCCAGCTCCTGGATGATCTCGCTCTTCTGCTTCGCCCGGTGCTCCTCGAGCACCGCGCGCCGCGAGACCACGATGTTCCGGCGCCGCTTGTTCAGCTTGATGATCTTGAATTCCATCGACTGGCCGAGCAGCGAGTCGACGTTCTGCACCTGGCGCAGCGCGATCTGCGAACCCGGGAGGAAGGCCTCGACCCCGTAGAGGTCGACGACCACCCCGCCCTTGATCTTCCGCATGAGACGTCCCTCGACCAGCTCGCCCTGGTCGGCGGCCGCCTTGACGCGGTCCCAGACCTTGACGAAATCGGCGCGCTGCTTGGAGAGGACGACCAGGCCGTCCTGATTCTCGGTCTTCTCGAGGAAGACCTCGATCTCGTCGCCGACCTTCACGCCTTCGAGGTCGGGGAACTCCTCGACCGGGATGACCCCCTCGGACTTGAAGCCCACGTCGACGGTGACTTCCTTGTCGTCGATCTTGAGCACCCGCCCGCGGACGATCTCCCCCTCTTCGAGGTCCTGAAGCGACTCCTCGTAGAGCTGGAGCCATTGCCCCATGGCGCCCGCTTCGTCCTCGCCGTCGACCTCGACCGCTCCCGCGGCTCCCGGCGAGGTGAACAGCTCCTCGTCGTCGTCCTGATGGATCAGCCTGGTGGTCGTGCGCCGCTTCCGCGGCTTGGCTTCGGCCTCCGCCTCATCCGCGCCATCGTCCTTCACTTCCAGCTCTTCTTCGTGACGTCGAACCATTCCGTTACGTTACCCCCTGTTTCTATGAATTTCGGCCTCGAGGGCCGGTGCTGCCGTTCGTCGTGCTACGCGGAGCGGGCCTGGCCCGGCTCCAGATCGGTGAGACGCGCCACCACTTCGGCGATCACCTCGTCGGGCGTGGATGCCCCCGCCGAGACGCCGACCCGGCGGACGCCGGTGAACCAGGACGGGTCGATCTCTTCGGACGACTCGACCTGGTGCACCCGCGGATTCACCTTGCGGCAAACCTCGGCGAGCTGCGCCGTGTTCGCGCTCTGGCGCCCGCCGATGATCACCATCGCGTCCACCGAGGGCGCGAGCTCGACGGCCGTCTTCTGCATCGACGTCGTCGCGCCGCACAGGGTGTTGAACACCCGCACTTCCTTCCCGCGCTTCAACAGCGCGCCGACCACCTCCTGCACGTGGCCGATCGAGTGGGTCGTCTGGAACACGACCCCCATGCGCGGGATGAACTTCAGCTTCTCCGCCTCTTCGACGGTATCGATGACGATCGCCTTGCCCTGCGTGTGCGCCACCACGCCGATCACTTCGGGGTGATGCGCGTCGCCGATCATGACGACCTTGTAGTTCTCGGCGATCAGCTTCGCGGCGTACTGCTGGGCCTTGGTCACGAAGGGGCAGGTCGTGTCCACGACCTTGAGACCTCGCGACGTGGCCTGCTCGTGCACCTCGGGCCCGACGCCGTGGGAGCGGATCACCACGGTGCCGTCCGGAGCCAGCTCGGTCAGATCGCTCACCACTTCCAGTCCCCGCCGGTGGAAGAGATTCACCACCTGCGGATTGTGAATGAGCTGACCGAGCGACTTCACGGGACCCTGCGCCTCGTCCAGGGTGTCGGTCGCCATCTTGATGGCGCGCTTCACCCCGAAGCAGAACCCGGCGTTGTCGGCGACGACGACTTCCATGCAATCCCCCGCCGGGCTCAGCCCGGCAGCGCGGCGATCGCTTCCATCACGGCCGCCGCGAACGAGTTCATGGCCTCCCGGTCCGCATCGACCCGGATCGGCGGCGTCATCGGCGTGCCGACGACGATCCGAACGAGCGTCTGACGACGCAGGGAGCGCCGAATCTGGTTGGACCCCGAGATCCGGATGGGGAGCACCGGCGACCGGGTCACGACCGCGAGGCGGCCGATACCGGCCCGAGGCGCCAGAAGGGTACCGCTCTTGTTGCGGGTCCCCTCCGGAAAAATGAGAACGGCTCCTCCCCCGTTCAGCACTTCTTCCGCGCCGAGCAGACCGGACCTGGCCCGGGTGCCTCGCTGAATGGGGATCGAATTATACCCCCGGAGCATCGCCCCAAACACCCTATTTTGGAAGAGTTCCGCCTTCGCCACGAAGTGCAGGACCCGGGGAAAATTGGACCCCACCAGGGGCGGATCCCAGAAGCTGATGTGGTTGCAGGCCGCGATCAAGGGCCCGCTCCGCGGCACATGATCGAGCCCTTCGATGCGAAACTTGAGGAAAGTCCGCGAAAACCGCTTCACGAAGCGGCTTCCGAACCAGTAGAAGGGTCTCGTCGGGCCCGGTCCCCGGCGGGCCAGCTCGGCCCAGCGGGTCACCACCGCGACCTGTTCCTCCAGCCCCAGATCCGACGTGTCCAGCCGGATGGCGTCCCCCGCAGGCTGGAGCGGGCTCTCGGCCCTCCCCTGGTCGCGGGCGTCCCGCTCCCGGATCATCGCCTCGATCGCGGTCAGATCGGGGCGCTCGCCCCGGCGCTCCAGCTCCCGGAAGCGGCGCAGGGCCCGCACGGCCGCCGAAGCCTCGAGGAAGATCTTGAGGTCGGCCCGGGGGAAGACGACCGTGCCGATGTCGCGCCCCTCCATGACCACGCCCGGGGGACGCGCGAACGATCGCTGGATGGCCACCAGCCGGCGGCGGAGGCCGGGATGGACCGCCACGCGCGAGGCGGCGTCTCCGGCTTCGGCGGTGCGGATCTCGCCGTCGAGCAGCCGTCCGCCGCAGCGGAGGCCCTCGGGCGTCGGCTCGAACCGGACCCCCTCCAGCGAGCGGAGCATCTCCGCCTCGGAGTCGAGGTCGGCGCCCGCCTGCAGCGCCACCCACGCCGCCGCGCGGTACATCGCCCCCGAGTCCACGTGCGGCAGGGCCAGGGCCCGCGCCACGGCGCGCGCGGTCGCGCTCTTTCCGGCGCCGGCGGGACCGTCGATGGCGACCACGAAAGCCCTCAACGGCGAAGGCTCCGGAGCCTGTCGAGAAAATCGGGATCGGAGACCGCGGCCGCGTCGGCGCCTTCCACCGTGACGCCCTCTTTCGCGACGAGGCCGGCCACGAGGAAGGCCATGGCGACGCGATGGTCTCCGGCCGCGTCCACGCGGCCGCCGCGCAGCGAGCCCTTCCCCTCGACGATCCAGCCGTCTTCCAGCTCTTCCACGGAGCCCCCGGCCGCGCGGAGCGCTGCGGCCACCGTCGCGATCCGGTCCGACTCCTTCACGCGCAGCTCGCGCGCGCCGTGGATCTCGCTTCGTCCTTTCGCGAACGCGGCGAGCACCGCGACCATCGGCAGCTCGTCGATGAGTCGAACCGCCTCGTCGCCCGCGATCGTCACGGGGCGGAGGCCGCCGGCCTTGACGTGAAGGTCGGCCACCGGCTCTTCGCCCGCTCCTCTCGGCGCGAGCCGCTCGATTCCCGCCCCCATGCGGACGAGGAGATCGAGGAAGGCGGTTCGCGTGGGATTGACGCCGACGCCGCGGATCGTGATCTCGGAACGGGGCACGAGCGCGGCCGCGGCCACGAGGAAGGCGGCCGCCGAGAGGTCCCCCGGCACGTCGATCTCCGCGCCGTGAAGCGCGGCGGGCCCGGTCACGCGCGCCGCCCGTCCCTCGCGGACGACGCGCGCGCCGAAGAGCGGAAGCATCCGCTCGGTGTGGTCGCGCGTCGCGACCGGCTCCTCCACGATCGTCGTCCCCGAGGCCTGGATCGCGGCGAACAGGAGCGCGCTCTTCACCTGCGCGCTCGTCACCTTGGTGTCCACGTGCGCGCCGTGGAGCGCGGTCCCCCGGACGACGACGGGCGGCAGGCGGTCGCGCGAGCGCGCGTGCACGTCGGCGCCGAGCAGCCGGAGCGGCGCGATGACGCGATCCACGGGCCGGCGGCGGAGCGAGGCGTCCCCCGTGAGCACGGACAGAAACGGCTGCGCGGCGAGCAGGCCCGTCGCCAGCCGGAGCGCGGTCCCCGAGTTCTTCGCGTCGAGCACCGTCTCGCTCTCGGCCAGCGTTCCTCCTTCGAGGATCCACTCGCCGCGGGCGGTCCGGACGCGCGCGCCCAGCGCGCGCGCGAGGCCCAGCGCGGCGCGCGCGTCGGCGCCGAGGTTGGCCCGGCGGATCCGGGTCGTTCCCGGCGCGAGCGCGCCCAGGAGCACCGCGCGCTGCGTGACCGACTTGTCCCCCGGCACCGTGGTCTCGCCGCGGAGCGGCTTTCCGGGTCGCGTGGCGGCGCGGCTCATCGCACGATCTCCTCCCGGAACGACCGGGCCTCTTCCAGGCATTCGCGCAGCGCGGGGCCTCCCTCCTGGATGGCGTGGCGCAGGGCGCGCACCTCGCGCTCCAGGAGCTCGAGCGCGGGCAGGAGCTTCGGACCGTTCCGCTCGAGGATCTCCGCCCACAGCGCCGGCGGCGAGCCCGCCACGCGCGTGGTGTCGCGCAGCCCCGGCCCCGCCGTCTCGGCCAGCGCGCGCGTCATCGACCCCGTGCGGCGGAGCGTGCGCACGAGGGCGACCGACGCCGCGTACGGCAGATGGCTCGTGAGCGCGACCAGCGCGTCGTGCAGCGCGGGCGCGATCGAGGCGGGCCGCGCGCCCAGTGCGCGCCAGAGCGCCGCCGCGCGTCCTCCGGGGGTTCCCGCGTCGAGGGGAAGACCGATCAGCACGGCGGCGCCGCGATACAGGTCGGCGCGGGCCGACTCGATCCCGGACGACTCCGAGCCCGCGAGCGGATGCGCCGGCACGAACCGGTCGGCGAGCGACGGCGTCTCCAGCGATGCCGAAAGCGCGGGGAGCATGATGCTCGAGAGATCCATGACGATGGCTCCGGGAGGAACGGAATCGGCGAGCGCGCGCACCCAGCCGGCGGCGGCGTCCGGAGGCATCGCGAGCGCCACGACCTCGGTCTCGGCGGGAACGGCGCCGGGATCGCGCAGGCGCTCCGTGGCGGCGCCGCGCTCCAGGGCGCGACGGGCCGCGGCGTCGTCCTCGTCGAAGCCCAGGACGCGCGTGCCGGGGTCGGCCGCGCGGAGCGCCAGCCCCAGCGACCCGCCCATCAGGCCGAGTCCGAGGATCGCGACCCGCCGCGGCGGGGCGTCCGGGGTTTCCGGGCGCTCCGTCACGTCGCCTTGGCGAGCGCCTCGATCAGCCGGTCGTTCTCGAGCCGGGTGCCGACGCTGATCCGCGCGTACTCGGCCGGGAGCCCGAAGGAGGTCATCGGGCGGATGATCACGCCCAGCCGCTCCAGCGTGCGGGTGGCTTCCACCGCCGAGCCCGGAAACTTCGCCAGGACGAAGTTCGCCCACGACGGAGTCACGCGGATCCCCCGCTCCGGAAGCGCGCGCTCGAGGAAGGAAATTCCCTCGGAGTTCGCGTGGCGGCTGCGGAGCACCTGCTCCGGATCGGCGAGGCTGGCCCGCGCGGCCGCCTGCCCCACCGTGGTGACGTTGAAGGGCAGCCGGACGCGATGGACCACCGCCGCCAGATCCTCGGGGAAGAATCCGTAGCCGACGCGGAGCCCGGCCAGCGCATAGATCTTCGAGAAGGTGCGGAGCACGGCGACCCGCTTCCCCTGGCGCAGGTAGTCGAGCGCGTTCGGATACTCGGGATCGGTGACGTACTCGAAGTAGGCCTCGTCCACGATCGTGAGCACGTGGTCGGGCACGCGGCGGAAGTAATCGTCCATCGCGCGGCGCCGGACGATCGTGCCGGTGGGATTGTCGGGGTTCGAGAAGTAGACCAGCTTGGTGCGGCTGGTGATGGCGGCGAGCATGGCGTCGGGATCGTGGAACAGATCCCGGCCGGGCACGCGCTTCAGCGTCCCGCCCGCCACCTTCACCGCGACGGCGAACATCACGAACGCCGGATGCGACATGATCGCCTCGTCCCCCGGGCCGAGATAGATGCGGCAGAGGACGTCGATCAGGTCGTTGGATCCGGAGCCGACCGCGATCCACTCGGGCGACACGTTCCAGTGCGCGCTGAGCGCTTCGCGGAGATAGAACGAGGAGCCGTCGGGGTAGCGGTTCACCCCGTGCGCCGCGGCGGCGATGGCGGCCACGGCCAGCGGCGAGGGGCCGAGTGGGTTTTCGTTCGAGGCGAGCTTGACGGCGCCCGTGATGCCGAGCTCGCGCTCCAGCTCTTCGACGGGTTTTCCGGGCACGTAGGGCGTGAGGCTTCGAATCTCAGGACGGATTGGATCCATCGCTTTGAGCGTCATGGCGAAGCACTCCTTCCGGTCGTGATCCGGAGCGCAGTCTACCACCCCGATTC
>DATJEJ010000193.1:0-2170 GCA_035496795.1 Candidatus Omnitrophota bacterium | reverse complement strand
AGGTCCAGGAGCTCGCGGCGGATCGCCTCGCCTTCACGCTCCACCTCGCGCATGGCCCCCTCCGCCTCCGCGTACTTCTTCTTCCCGATCGTGAGCCGCGCGACCATCGTCGCGAGCGCCCCCGCGAGAGCGCCGGCCACGGCCGAGACGGTGCCGCCGCCCGGCGTCGGCGCGGACGAGGCCACCTCGTCCACGAACTCGGGCAGCGCCTGCTCCGCCGCGCCGATCCGGCGCACGAGACGGTTCTCGAGGATCTGGTCGCGCGAGAAGCTCTCGAGCCGCAGCGCGTGCTCCGCCACGTCCACGAGCGCGTCCTGGCACACCAGCCCCACCACCTCGCTTCCGACGATCGGAACGCCATAGCGCTCCGCCTCGTCCCGGATGAGCGCGAACACGCGGTGCACCGGAGTGCCCCACGTGTTCACGAGATTCATCGAGACCTGGACGATGCCCCGCTCCGCCAGGGCGAACCCCAGCGCCTTCACGTAGCGCAGACCGCCGGTCTGGAACCGGATCGCCTTGGCGATCCGCTTCGCGATCTCGACGTCCGACGTGCCGAGGTTCACGTTGAAGGCGAGGAGCGGCAGGCGCGCGCCGACCGCCGTCGCGCCCGCCGAGGGATGGATCGCGGCGGGCCCGAAGTCGGGCGCCCGATCCGGATCCGTCCCGATCGCCCGCGCTAGCCCTTCGTATTCGCCGCGCCGCACGTCCGCCAGGTTCTGGCGGTCGGGTCTCGTCGCGGCCGATTCATACAGAAAAACCGGGATCCCGAGCTCGCTGCCGATCCGCTCGCCGGCGCGCCGCGCGAGCTGGACGCAACCCTCGAGCGAGGCGGTGCCGACCGGGACGAACGGCAGGACATCGGTGGCTCCCATCCGTGGATGCTCCCCCCGGTGATGGCGCATGTCGATCAACTCGGCCGCCTTCTTCACGCCTCGGAGCGCCGCCTCCAGCACGGGCTCCGCTTCGCCCACGAACGTGATCACCGAACGGTTGTGGTCGGCGTTCATCTCCTGGTCGAGCAGGCGGATCGACCGGTCACGCGAAATTTCGGCAGCGATGGCCGTAACTACAGATTTATTTCGGCCTTCGCTGAAGTTGGGGACGCATTCCACGAGCTCGCTCATGCCTTCTCCTGGTCGTTGGCTTGGGGGATCCAAGCGGCATACTGGCTGCCGCTTACTCGATTTTCTTAATGGCAGATCGAAGGGTCGGCGCGGCGATGGACCACCCTTCCCCGCTTCACGGTGGCCCGCACGTGGTTCCGGCCGTAGTGGTAAGGAATATGCCGGTAATCGGGGGCGTCGTAGAGGACGAAATCGGCCTGCCACCCGGGGGCGATCCGCCCCAGCCTCCGCCCCTCGGCGACCGCCTCCGCGGCGTTCGCGGTGGCGGCCATCCAGGCCTCGGCCGGCGTGAGGCGCATCTGCGTCACGCCGAGCGTGAGCATGAGCGGCATCGACGAGCAGAAGGTGCTCCCCGGATTGAAGTCGGTGGCGAGCGCGACCGGCACGTCCATGGCGATCATGTCGCGGGCGCGGGCATAGGGAAGGCCCAGGGTGAGCGCGGTGCCCGGCAGGAGCACCGCGATCACGCCCGCCCGGGCCATCGCGCGGAGGCCCTCGTCGCTCGCATGGAGCAGGTGGTCGGCTGAGACCGCGGAGACCTCGGCCGCGAGCGCGGCGCCGCCGGCGTCGCCCAGCTCGTCGGCGTGGAGCTTGGGCAAGAGCCCGCGCTCGCGCCCCGCCGCCAGGATGCGCCGGGATTCCTCCACCGTGAACACGCCGCGATCGCACCAGACGTCGCAGAAGCGCGCGAGCCCCTCGGCGGCGACGGCGGGGATCATCTCCTCGATGAGGAGCGCGACGTAGTCGCCGCGGCGGTCGCGATAGTCGTCGGGCACGTCGTGCGCGCCCAGGAAGGTGGGAACGATCTCCACGCCGTCGTGCGCGGCGGCCCGGGCGAGGGCGCGCAGCTGCTTTCGCTCTTCGGACGTGGCGAGGCCGTAGCCGCTCTTCGCCTCGACGGTGGTGGTTCCCTCCGCCAGGAGCTCGCGGAGCCGGGCGGACACCAGCTCCGCGAGCCGCTCCTCGGAGCACGCGCGGAGCTGCCGCGCGCTCGCCCGGATCCCGCCGCCCTGGGCGGCGATCGCCTCGTAGCGCTCGCCGCG
>DATJEJ010000192.1:0-12645 GCA_035496795.1 Candidatus Omnitrophota bacterium | reverse complement strand
CGCCGCCTCCCCCAGCGCCACCGCCAGCGCGAAGAGATTCCGCATCGGCAGCGCTCCCTCCTGCGCGCGGAGGATTTCTCCACGAAGGGGGTCGTCGAAGGGAACGGAACGGAGCGCGACCAGCTTCGTGGACCGGCGCTTCGCGACGCCACCCTCGATCAGCACCGAAGCGGCGTCCATTCCGTCGGCGGAGGTCCCGCTCATGAGCCCGATCGCGCGCACCATGCCTGAGGTCATCGTCCGCTCCCCTGCAGCACGCCCTCGACGATCTGCCGCTGGAAGAGCGCGAACGCGATCAGCACGGGAAGGGTCGCGATCGTCGAGCCCGCGAGCAGGGCCCCCCAGTCCACCGAATACTCCGACTGGGCGAACAGGGCCAGCCCCACCGGCAGCGTGCGCATCGACTCGGACGTGGTGAGCACGAGCGGCTGGTAGAAGGCGTTCCAGGTCGTGAGGAAGCCGTTCACCCCCACGACCGCGAGACCGGGGCCGGAGAGCGGGAGCACGATGCGGCGGAAGATCGCCCCGGCCGAGAGCCCGTCGGTGCGCGCGGCGTCCTCCAGCTCGGCAGACATGGTCTGATAGTAGTGCGCCATGAAGAGGACGCCGAAGGGATCGGCCAGGTGCGGCAGGATCAGGGCGGCGTAGGTGTCCATCAGCCCCAGCTTGGCCATCAAGAGATACAGCGGCACCAGCGTGACCTGGCGCGGCAGCACCAGGAAGGCGGTCGCGAGCGCGAGCGTGACGTTCTTGCCCAGGAAGCGACGGCGCGCGAGCGCGTGTCCCGCGGACGCGGCCAAAAGGAGCTGGAGGGGAAGCGCGACGCACGAGACGACGATCGAGTTGATCGCGAACCGCCCCATCGGGCCGCCGGCCGCGAGCGCGCGATAGTGATCCAGCGTGAACGGCCGGCCCCACCAGTCCGACGGAGAGATCGGGAGGTCGCCTCCCTGCCCCAGCGACACGCGCGCCATGTAGAGCAGTGGCGCGAACGACAGGAGCGCGACCGCCGAGAGGACCAGATAGGCGCCGACCGGGCGGCGCTTCATGCCGTACGCCGTTCGCCGAGAAGGCGCCGCTGCACCAGCAGCACCGCCCCCACCAGCGCGAGCAGCAGGTAGGCGATCGCCGACGCGTAGCCCATCTCGAAGTGATAGAACGCGCGCTCGTACAGGTGGTAGACCAGGGTCAGGGTGCTCTCCAGCGGCCCACCGCGCGTGAGCACGAAGACCTCGGTGAAGATCTGGAAGGAGCGGATGGTGTTGAGCAGCACGACGAACAGCAGCACGGGACGAAGATGGGGGAATATGATCCGGCGCTCCACGTCCCACGCCGAGAGGCCCTCGAGGCGCGCGGCCTCGAGCTGCTCGGGCGGGAGCGTCTTCCGTCCCGCGAGGATCAGGATGGCGTAGTAGCCGACACTCCCCCAGATGTCCATGATCATGATCGAGGGGAGCGCGGTGCGCACGTCCTGCAGCCAGTGCACGCGCGACAGGCCCGACGCCGCCAGCCAGCCGTTCAACAGCCCGTCCTCGGCGTAGAGCGACTTGAACACCAGCGCGATGACCACCATCGAGACGGTCGCGGGGAAGAAGATCGCCGCGCGAAAGAAGCCCTGGCCGCGGCGGATCGTGGCGAGCTGGCCCGCCACGAGATAGGCCAGCGTGAGCGTCACCGGAATCGTCCCGACCACGAAGATCACCGTCGTGCGGAGCGCGTGCCAGAAGGAAGGAGAGGTCAGCGCGCGGGCGTAGTTGGCCACCCCCACGAAATGGGTGAGATCGGGGCGCAGCGGGTTCATCTGCTGGAACGACAGGACGAGCGCGTAGAGGAGCGGGAAGAGGCCGAAGACGAGAAACGCGAGCCCCCAGGGGAGGAGCCCGATCGAGGGGCGGCTTCCCCTCACGCGCCGCGCGCCCCGGGCGCGGCCGGCGGCGCGCCGGTCACGGCTTGGGCCCGGCCAGCACCTGCGCGATCTTCGCGTCTCCCTCGGCCAGCGCGGCCTCGGGCGTCCTGGTCCCGTAGATCGCCTGCTCCAGCTCGGCGTTCACGATCTCCTCGATCTCCACCCATCGCGGATGCAGGGGCGGCGAGACCGCCGTGTGGAGCTGCTCCAGGAAGAGTCGGTCCATCGGGTGCGTCGTGAAGTAGGAATCGGCCGCGGCGCTCGTGGCCGCGGGGAAGGCGTTGCCGGTCGCGACGTAGAGCGGCATCGAATTCCGGGGCTGAACCAGGAACCGCGCCAGCCGTAGCGCCTCGGCCCGGTGCTTCGACCCGCGGAAGATCCCGAGCACCTCGGCGCCCGCGAACGACGCGGACTTCCCGCGATTCGCCGCCGGACGCGGCATCAGCCCCACCTGAACGTGCGCGTCGGGCGCGGTCTTGGCCAGCGTGCGCAACAGCCACGGCCCCGAGATCACGATCCCGAGCCGCCCCCTGGCGAACGCCTGCTCGTGCATCTCCTGGCGGTCCAGCAGCGAGTAGGGCTTCAGCGAGAGATAGAACTTCAGGGCTTCCACGTTCTGGGGCGAATGGAAGACCGACCGCGTCAGCGTCGAGTCGAGGATGTCGCCGCCGTTGCCCCAGGCGAAGGGCATGAATTTCTTGATCAGGATCTCCCGCTCGCCCGAATTCATGCCGAAGCCCTTGGCGTCCGGCACGCGCTGCGTGATGCGGCGCGAGTCGTCCAGCAGCTCCGCCCAGGTCGCCGGAGGCTTCGCGGGGTCCAGCCCGGCCTTCCGGAAGAGGTCTTCGTTGATGTAGAGCGCGCGCGTGCCCAGCATCCAGGGGAGCGCGAACGCGCGGCCGTGATAGGAAACGGCATCCCAGCCGACGAGCTCGGGGCGGAGATCGGGGATCGAGTCGGTCAGATCGACCAGCGTGCTGTCGGCGACCAGACCCGGCAGGAACGTCGAGCCCAGCTCGCAGAGATCGGGCGGCCGCCCGGCCGCGATCGCCGCGACGATCTTCTCGCGGCCGCTCTGCCAGGTGAGCTGCTCCACCTGCAGGTCCACGCCGGGATTCTCGGCGCGGTAACGGTCCAGGATCGGCTGGATCGTCGCGAGGGGAGAGAACTGCCAGAAGACGACCGTGGTCTTGCCGGAGCCGCTCTTCCCACAGCCGGCCCCGCCCAGCATGGCGAGCCCCGCCGCCGCGAGGACGATCGCGACCCGCGCGAGACGGGTCCACGTCCGACGGCTTACTCTTCGATGGCCTGGCGCACCCATCCCTGGGCCCTCTTCAAGCGCCGCTCCGCCTCGGAGCGGCCAACCTTGGCGCGTCGCATGACGATCGCCACCTTGAGCGAGCCTCCCGCCTGCTTCAGCGCCGGCTCGGCTTCCTCGTAGCGCGCGCCGGTCGCGTACATGAAGACGCGCTTCGTGCGCTCCTCCAGCTTCCGGCTCGCGGTCTTCAAATCGACCATGAGATTCTCGTACACCTTCCCCATCCGCACCATCGTCGCGGTGGAGAGCATGTTCAAGACCAGTTTCTGCGCCGTGCCCGCCTTCATGCGCGTCGAGCCGGTCACGACCTCCGGCCCCACGCGCGGCGCGATCACCACGTCCACGTCGAACCGCGCGTCCGACGAGGGATTCGCGGTGACCACGATCGTCGCGGCGCCCACCTTCCGCCCATGCTCGACCGCGCCGATCGCGTACGGCGTGCGTCGGCTGGCCATGATGCCGACCACGACGTCCTTCTCCCCGACGCGCTTCTTCTTCAGCGCGGCCACGGCCGCGCCGGCATCGTCCTCGGCGCCCTCGATCGAGCGCACGAGCGCGCGGCGCCCTCCGGCGATGATTCCCTGCACCAGCGACCGCGGGGTGCCGAACGTGGGCGGGCATTCGGCGGCGTCGAGCACGCCGAGCCGCCCGCTGGTCCCCGCGCCCACGTAGAAGATGCGGCCCCCCCGCTCCAGGCGGTCCACCATGAGGTCCACGGCCCTGGCGATCTTCGGAATCTCGCGCCCGACCGCGACCGGCACGCGGCGGTCCTCGGCGTTCATCAATCGAAGGGTCTGCGCGGTGCTGAGGCGGTCCAGCCGGCGCGAGCGCGGATTCCGCTGCTCGGTCACCAGCTTCGAGAGCTCGCGAAAGATGGCCTTGCCGCTCCGGCGATCGGCCCCCCGCGCCACGCGTCCCCCGCCCCGGCGATCCCCGTTCCGGCGGTCGGTCACCGGGCCCGGATCATCCGGCCGTCGCGCGTCACCGTCTTCCCGCTCGGGTCGGTGGCGCGCAGCCGGTAGAGGTAGACGCCCTGGGCGGTGTCGTGGGCGCGCGAATCGCGGCCGTCCCAGCAGAAGACGTTGAAGCCGGCCTGTCCCGGCAGATCGATCGAGGCGACGCGGCGCCCCGCGACGGTGAAGAGCTGCAGCTCCACCTTGCGGGCCGCCGCGCTCAGCTCGTACTGGAAGATCGAGCCGCCGCATCCCGTCCCCTGCATCCTCGGGTCCACCACCGCGACGCCGCGCAGCGTGAACTCGCTGGTCGTCTGGAACGTGCGCAGCTCGAACCCCTGGGTCCCGACGAAGAGCTGGATCGTGTGCGCCCCCGTGAAGAGATCCGACGCGACGTATTCCAGCGCCCACTGGCGTCCGGGACCGTCCATCTTGGTGATCGTGGCCCCCACCGGGATCCCGTCGATCCGCAGGCTCACCGAGTCGCTGGTCAGGGGAATCGGCGTGATCACCTCCCCGCGCAGCGTGGATCCGTTCTGGACGAACACGCCGTTCACGATGTCGATGCCGTTCGCGAGATACCGCACCGGCGTGCGCACCTGCATCGTGAACAGGCGCGAGCGGCCGTTGATGTCCACGGCGCGGATCTGGAGATCGTAGTTCCCGACCCGCGGCCGGACGCTGCCGGTCAGGGTCGCCACGCGGCTCGAATCGCTGAACGTGACCGAGTAGGTCGCGGGATCGACCGGCCTCACGGCGTTGGTGACGATGTCCTGCTCCGTCACGTACACCGAATCGATCCCCACCTCATCGCGCAGATTCGCGATCAACGCGAGGCTGTCGGTCGGCGAGTCCGTGGTGAGGGCCGCGTTGTCCGCGAAGGGCGTTCCCCCGATCGACACGTCGGCCACGCGAGGCGGGAGCGCGTCCATGCGGAGCATGGGATCGGCGAAGAGATGGATCGTGCGGTTCATCACCGTCTGCGCGTTCGATTCGGAATTGCCGGTCAAACCGTTCCGTACCTGCGCCTGCAGCATCACCTCGCCCAGGATCCAGCGCGCCTGGGGCGGCTGGCCCGGAGGGGGGGCCGGCGCCGGCGGCGTCTCGTAGAAGGCGCGGGCGACGAAGTCGTTGTACACCGTGTTGGTCTGCAGGAACTCGAGCGCCGTGCTGCCCAACGATCCGATGGACCCGCGATCGGGCATCGTGAGCCACTGCTCCCCGAGGGCGTCGAGGGAATCGAGAGGGGCGCTGATCATGAACGGACCATCGGCGAATTGGTTCGTATGGCAGCCCCAGACCATGGCGTACCAGGGGCGGCCCACGTTCTGGATCCGGTCGGGCGTGCCCCGGGAGGTCTGGGCGTAGACCGGCGTCCCGTTCGTGAGCACCGTCTCATGAGAGATCAGGTAGCGGTTGGCGTGCGTCTCCAGGTTGAGGATCAGGGCGCCTTGATTCATCTCGTCGATGAGATCGTCGGACGCCCCGCCCAGCGCATTGGCGACGCCGAGAACGGTCAGGAGGTTCTTGCAGCCGTTGGACGGTGGGACGGCGTCCGTGTAGGTCTTCAGATCGAGAGGGACGTTCACGATGTCCGCGCCGCCCGGACTTCCCGCGGTGACGTCGGCCATGTCCTGGCTCCCCTGCTTGAAGAGCACCTCCTGCGGACTGAAGCAGTAGGACTGCTGGAAGCTGATTCCGGTCGAGTACTCGTCGTCGGAGTAGAGGATCTGGCGCCCGCGCCAGGTGTCCGTCGGCTGGAAGTTCTCGTAGGCGATGACCTTGTCCACCACCCCGCCAAGCTCCGACGCGCTGCTCGCCGGAATCCGGGTCAGGCTGACACTGGGAACGAAATCGGACCCCGTGGGCTCGACCGAGGCGAGGTTGAAGGCGTAGTACGTGTCCTGGGCCACGAGCTCGCGCCCGAGGTTGTCGGGGATGGTCGAGAACTTGAAATAGGTGGGCACCCAGTCGAAGCTGGTCTCGTCCATATGTTTCTTGTAGTCCAGGCTGCCGTCCCCCGCCAGCACGACGTAGAGCGGCTGCGGGGTCCATGCCAGCCAGCCGTGGCGCAGGTACCGGCGGATCGCGCGCGGCGATTTGATGCCGCCGTTGAACTCGTCGTACACGTCATCCACGTTCGCCACTTCGACGACGTAGCCCTGCGCCCGGCGGAAATTGGCAAGGCGATCGGCTTCGCTCCGGAACGCCGTGGGCGTGATCAGGATCGATCGGGCGGTATTCGCCGGACCGAAAGCCCCGGGTTGGCGCAGGCTCGACGCGGCATCGGCCGTCACGGCACTCGGAGCGAGCGGCACTTCCGCCCCGGGCACGAGCGCGACGAACCTCCGCTCTCCCGTGCTGGCATCCGTCCGGAACGACGCTTGCCAATTCCCGGGCGTCCCGCTCACGACCACTCCGACGACGGAGTCGGGCGCGAGCGGGTCGGTGACGTCGTAGACCTCCACACTGGGTGGAGCGGCTCCCGTGAAACCACCGACGTGGATCTCGGTCAGCCCGCCCGAGCCTCCGCTCGTGAACTGCAGGAAGTTGCTCCGCGCCTGATAGAGACGGCTATAGGTGGCCTCGATGACGTCCAGGAAGGCAAAACTCCCGGGGACCAGCGGCTGGGCGAAACCCCCGCGTCGCTGGCCGACGTGCTGGTAGGAGTTCGTTCCGGAGCCGATGTGCGAGCCGGGAATCGTGAAGCCCGTGTCGAGCAGCCAGACGTCCTGGTCCACGAACTCGAACCCGGCCGCGAGGGTATCGACGACGCCCGACGATCCGCGGAACGTGACGTCCAGATGATGGACGATTCCGCTGGTGCCCCTTCCCTGGTAGCGCGCCCGGATCCGGAACGGCTGCGCGGGATCAGGGTCCAGGAAGGGAATCGGAGTCGTGAACTGATCGGGCTCGTCGCCGCTGGTCCAGAACAGGTATTCGATCGACTCGGGTTTGGCCGCGAAGGGATCGAAGAAAGGCGCCATCTTGGCCACATGATCCTCTTCCAGCCGGATCACGTCGCGGAACGACGTGGGCGTGGTGGCCGCGCCGGCCATGTCTCCCGCGATCGGCAAGGGACGCGGTGCGGGCGCGCTTCCCCAGGTCAGCCAGTAGACGTTCACGTCCGAATAGTGCAGCTCGATGTTCCCCACGCCGACGCGATCCCGCAGGCTCCGGGCGTAGAACGTGACCGCGTCGCCGGAATCGAACGTCCCGTTCCCGTTGTTGTCGCGCGCCACGACCGGGATCACGGTGACGGTCGCCGTATCCGCGAGGTCGTCGTACCCGCGCTCCTCCACGCGCACGTCGGCGATGTCGATCCCCGAGGGGAAGCCGCCCGCCGCAAGCGATGCGTAGGAGACGGAAACCCATCCCGTATTCGCGACCGAGAGCTTCCACTCGGGGTTCGCCGCGAAGCGCGAGCCGCCCGTGCGCAGCGACCCGAGCGGTGCCGCGCCCAGCGAGCCGGTTCGCGACGGACGCCTCGGAAACGCGCGCGCGGCTTCGTAGTTCTGCACCAGCCCGCGCTGCACGCGGTCCCACGCGCGCGCCTGCGCGCCGGGGCGCGTCGCGGGCCGCGCCGCGAGCTCGCCGTCGCTCGCGGGGACGAAGTCCACCCGGAGCGTCATCTTCCGGAGCACGCGATAGGCGCCGGCCCGCGGATCCCAGCGAATGGGATGGACGTGGATCGGCGCGACCCACCACGACCCCACGAGCGCGCCCGCGCCCAGCGCCGCGGCCGCGACCGGGTACGCGCCGGCGCTCTGATAGACGGCGGGATCGGGATCGGTCGTGAGCTCGGTGACGGGGCCCTTGTCGGGCGTGTCGGAGAGGAACTTCTGCCGCGCGACGGGAAGAGGCGACAAGCCGGGACGATCGGACCAATCCTCGGCCGTCACCCGGAGCCGCGGGCTCATGCCGTCGGGCACCGCCGCGTACACGAAGAGCGTCGGGAGCGCGGGCTTGCCGGGCGTCTCGACCACGACGGCGCCGGGCAACGTGGCCCGCTCGTACAGGGCGCCGCCCACGTTCACGCTATCGAACCGCGCCGCGCCCGGCACCACGTCGAACGTGGCGCCCCGGGCGTCCTGCGCCACCGTGCGCACGGCCTGGCCGGCGCCGCCGAGCGGGGCCGCGACCGCACCGGCCGGGCACAGGGAAGCCGCGGCGAATACGAGTCCGAGTGAGAAACCAGCGGATACGGCGCGGATGGGCTTGGACCCTCGGGGGCCGGGAAAGTGGCGCACGGGCGTTTCCGCAGTATAGGAACCGCTTGCGAGGGGGGTCAAGGCGCTTCGGCCCACGGGGTTGCCGCGCGCCCGGTTTGACACTCCGCGAAGCCGGGTGCTAGGCTTCGAGCTACCACCTTGCTCCCGTCCGGCAATAATCCGAGGCTCCGAACGATGCGATTCCCGGGGTTCGTCGCGCCCCTCGCCCTCCTCGCGACCGCCATTCTCGTTGGGATCACGCTTTCGGACACCCCCACCCCGGCCCAGACCCGCGAGCGCGTCTACATCCTGGGGTTCGACGGGATGGATCCGGACGTGGCGGACCGGCTGATCGCCCAAGGGAAGCTCCCCAATCTGGCGTGGATGAAGCAGCACGGCGCCATGCGACGCCTGGAAACCACCAATCCGGCGCAATCCCCCGTGGCGTGGTCGTCCTTCTCGACGGGCATGAACCCGGGGAAGACCCGGATCTACGACTTCCTGCGCCGAAACCCGGCGACCTATTACCCCGACTTCTCGACCGTGACGGTGCAGCGAGGCCGGTTCGCGATGGGCTTCCTGCCCACGAGAGCGCCCCGGATCATCAATAACCGGCAAGGGACGACCTTCTGGAAGATCGCCTCGGAGCACGGCGTGAAAACCGTGGTGCTGGAGGCGCCGATCGACTTCCCCCCCGAGGAGCTACAGAATGGGGTACTCCTGTCGGGGCTTGGGGTTCCGGACATTCGCGGGACCATGGGGACCTTCTCCTACTTCGCCACCGACGCCGTGAACGCCGGCGACACCGAGATGGGCGGCAAGGTGGACCGGATCCGGGTGGACGCCACCGGCCGGGCCCGCTCGGTGGTGCACGGGCCGCGCAATCCCTTCGCCCAGCGCGACACCGAGGGGCGCATTCCCGATCTCATGGTCCCGATCGAATTCCAGCGCGTGCGCGGCACCAACGCGGTGCGGATCTCGCTGCAGGGACAGGTGCGCACGGTGCGGCAGGGCGAGTGGAGCGACTGGTACAAGATCCGGTTCACGATCGCGCCCATGGTCGCCGTGAACGGGATCGGCCGCTTCCACGTGATGGAGGCCTCGCCCGAGCTGCGCGTCTATCTCTCGCCGATCAACTTCGACCCCCGCCGGCCGCCGGTGCCGGTCTCCAAGCCGAACAACTACAGCGCCGAAGCCGCCCGGCGCCTGGGACTCTTCAAGACGCTCGGCTGGCCCGAGGACACCTGGGCGCTCAACGAGGAGAAGATCGACGAGAAGGTCTTCATGGAGGACGTGAACTACTCCTTCAATCGCCAGCGCGCGCTGGTGCTGGACGCCATGGACCGGCTGGATCCCGACCTCTTCGTGACCGTGTTCCAGGCGACCGACAAGGTGTCGCACATGATGTGGCGGCTGATCGACCCGAAGCATCCGATGTACAACCGGCGCCTGGCCGCGCAGTACGGCGGCTCGATCGACCGGACGTACATGCGCTGCGATTCGCTGGTCGGACTGTTCCTCCGGCGCGCGCAGCGCCAGGGCGGGCGCGCGACGGTGCTCGTGGTCTCCGACCACGGCTTCTCGTCGTTCCGGCGCGCGGTGAACATCAACACCTGGCTCGTGCGGAACGGCTACATGACCCTGTCGCGCCAGGACCCCGTGCGCGACCGGAATCTCGAGGACCTGTTCGGGCGCGGCACCTTCTGGCCCAACGTGGACTGGTCGAAGACGCGCGCGTATGCGCTCGCGCTGGGCCAGATCTACGTGAACATGAAGGGGCGCGAGAGCCACGGCATCGTCCCCGCGGGCGCGGAGTACGAGGCGTTGAAGAAGGAGCTGGTCGAGAAGTTCGGCGCGCTGCGCGACCCCGACACCGGCGAGCGCGTGGTGCGCCACGTCTACGCGCGCGAGGAGCTGTACCGGGGACCCTACTTCGCCGAGGCGCCCGACCTGGTGGTCGGCTTCGAAGAGGGCTACCGCGTCTCGTGGCAGACCTCCCTCGGGGGCATCCCGCCCAACGTCATCGAGCCGAACGAGCGCCGCTGGAGCGCCGACCACTGCTCGGTGGATCCCGCCACGGTCGAGGGTGTGTTCTTCTCGAGCCGCCCGGTGGACGCGCAGGCGCCGCGCATCGACGACGTCGCCCCCTCGGTGCTGGCCAAGTTCGGGATCGCGCGCCCCGTGGACATGGACGGGCGGATGCTGGGCCTTCGCTAGCGTGGCGGAACCGCTGGGCGACGGCAGCGCACCGGGCGGCCGTCCCGCCGCGTCCCGCGCCGCGATCTACTGGGAGCTGGCGCGCCCCTTCACCCTGATCGCTCCCGCGCTCGGCATGTTCACGGGGAGCGTGATCGCGCTGGGCGCCTTCCCACCGGTGCCCCTCACGCCCTGGACCGCCGCGCGGATCGCGCTCGGCACCCTCATGGCCGCCGTGTTGAACGCGGCCTCGAACACCCTGAATCAGGTGACGGACGTGGAGGCGGACCGGATCAACAAGCCCGACCGCCCCGTCCCGTCGGGACGTGTGGAGCCCGGAGAGGCGATCCGGCTTGCGGGATGGCTCTACGTGGCGGCGTTCGTGCTCGCGTCCATCGTGGGTCCGCAGTGCACGCTCCTCGCGGGGACCGCGGCCCTGCTCACGGTGATGTACTCGGCGCCGCCGTTCCGGCTGAAGGCGATCCCCTACCTCGCCAACGCGGTGATCGCGCTTCCCCGGGGCGTTCTGCTCAAGGTGGCGGGATGGTCCTGCGTGCGGGACTTCGGCCGGACGGAGCCCTGGGCGATCGGGCTCATCTTCGGGCTCTTTCTCCTGGGCGCGACCACGACCAAGGATTTCGCCGACATCCGCGGGGACCGCGCGGCGGGGTTCCGCACCCTGCCGGTGATCCTGGGGCCCAGGCGCGCGGCGTGGCTCACGGCGCCCTTCCTGGTGCTCCCCTTCCTCCTGATCCCCTACGGGCTCCACCGGGGCATCCTCACGGGCAATCCGTGGGTCCTGGACGGCCTGGCGGCGCTCCTCGTGGTCTGGGGCGGCTACGTCGCGTGGCTCATGCTCCGCCGCCCCGACGATCTCGCGCGTACGGAAAACCACCCTTCGTGGACCCACATGTACGTGATGATGTTCGTCGCGCAGATCGGCTTCGCGCTGGCCTACGTCTACCGGTAGAGCCTCTTGACGGTGCCCCACACGGTGCGGGGGCCCTCGTAGGCGGGAGAGGTCCCGCGCGCGTCGACGAAGTCGGAGCCGAGCTTCATCGTGTTGTCGAAGTCCCGGCCGCCGCACTGCGCCCCGAAGGAGGTCATGGCCGTGTCGTCGAGCGGCGTCGAGGAGAGGAAGCGCAGGACGGGTGATCCCGTGACCTTCACCTTCAACGAACCCAGCATGTACCGGCCCGGCGCCAGGAAGTAGGGCGCCGACCGCGCCAGCCACAGCATTCGCCCCGATTCCCTTCCGCCCGACGGAACCGTGAACCCCATGTTGTCCGACCAGGGGCCGTAGGAGAGGCTGCCCGACCCCGCGGCGTCCCATTCGAGGATGAACGTGTAGGAGCAGATGGTGAGGACGTCTTCGCCCTCCTCGCCGTGCTGGCAGCCGACCGGAGCTCCGGTGGCGTCGTGGGCGGTGTCCAGGTAGACGTCGATCGAGGAGACATCCGGGCCGAGGACGTCCGAGGCGTCGCTCTGGCCGTCCCCGTTCACGTCGATGAAGAAGTACTGGGCCGCCGACGGCGAAGCGGCCAGGAGAGCCGCCAGGGCCGCCAGGAGCAGCGCGGCGGGCAGGAATCGGGTCATGGAGGGTCTCGGGCTCATGCGTTCGCTCTGGGATACACGGGATCGGCGGCCTGGGTCCAGGTCACGGGGCCAGTATACCGAAAACAACGGCGGGCGGCGCCATCATGCGCCGCCCGCCGGGGCACTGCCCTTTTCAAGCCGGTCGAATCTCGCGCTTCGTCGCTCCTCGCCGGTTACCGATCCGTGTGTCCCGAGGGCGCCCGCCGCATCCGGTCAAAACTGGAGGGGGAGACCGGGCTCGGCGCTTTGTGCTCCGCTACGGAGGAGGACCTCCAAGCGGCCGTGCTCTGCAAAGCCATTACACCAAAGAGCCCCGCCGACCTTCTACGGATTCAGCGGGAAGGTGCAATTGTGGTTCAGATGCGTCGTCACGATGTTCAGGTCGGTCGAGTTCACCGCGCCCGACGTGTCGAAGTCCTTCCAGTAGCTGATCACGTTGTTGATCCCGATACCGTTCGAGATCCC
>DATJEJ010000191.1:0-4419 GCA_035496795.1 Candidatus Omnitrophota bacterium | reverse complement strand
GACGGTCGACGCGGCCGGGGGGCTCCTGATCGGCGCCTATCCGATCGCGATCGCCGTCTCCGACGCCGCCTTCGCCGCGGGGCGCACGGTGCGCGCGTTCGCGGTGCGCAAGGAGCCGAAGGCGCACGGCCTGAAGAAGCTCCTCGAGGGGGACGTCAAGGCGGGGGACCGCGTGCTCGTGGTGGACGACGTGATCACCAGCGGCAAGTCGACGATCGAGGCGATCCAGAAGTGCCGCGAGGCGGGCCTGACCGTCGTGAAGGCGGTCGTCATGATCGATCGCCAGGAGCAGAACGGCCGCCAGAGCATCGAGGCCGAGGGCGTTCCGGTCGGCGCCCTCTGCACGCTCGAGGATCTGGCGTCAGCCCGCCCGAAGGCGGGCTAACTCCAGCTCCTTCACCGCGGCGCCTCCTCCCGCGTCAAACCCATGGCCCGCAACTTGCGTAAAACCGATCGCCACTCCGGCCGAACTCGGGCCGCACCGCAAACGACGAAACGCCAATGGGGCAGAGCGCCTGGGGGAGTTGGCGCAGCGCCCCGCGGAGCCCCATATGTTCAAAGAGCGCCTTGCCGGCCCGGCCGCACTCGGCCTTGCCACTCTGCTTTCCCTGTCGCCGCTGGCCTGCGGCTCGCCGGGTCCTTCCCGCGCCGCGGTCACCCACAGCATCCAGACCCGGGTCGCCTCCGCCGTGCCGACGGGAGCGATCGCCGGCGAGCGGCTGATCGAGCCGAAAGCGGTCGGCCGCTTCTACAAGGCGCGCCAGTCCGGCATCGCCTGGGATCATGACGACGTACCCAAGATCATCGAGGCGATCCGCGGCGTTTCCAACGACGGGCTGAACCCCGACGACTACCACCTGGCCGCGATCCAGAAGCTGGAGGGCCAGCGCGCCCACGCGACCACCGCGGAGCTGGAAGCCGACCTCGATCTCCTTCTCTCCGACGCGATCGCCGCGGTCGTGGACCACGTCCGCTACGGGCGGGTCCGGCCCAAGTCGCTCGATCCGCGGTGGAACGTGGACCCGCGCGACGACATGCCGCCGCTGGAGCAGACGCTGGAGGACGTGGCCAAATCGAAGAACCCGGTCGGCGCGATCGAGGCGGCGCGGCCGGATCACTTCATCTACAAAGGCCTCATGGGTGCTCTGGCCCAGCTCCGGGAGATCGAAGCGAGCGGCGGGTGGGGCACCGTCCCCCCCGGCCGCGCCATCAAGCCGGGCTCCTCCGATCCGCGCGTTCCGCTCGTGCGCGCCCGGCTCGCGAAGAGTGGTGATCTGGATCGGGCCGCTTCGGCCGACTCCACGCGCGGCTACGACCGGGCGCTGGAGGACGCGGTGAAGCTGTTCCAGGCGCGCCACCGGCTGCCCGAGACGGGCGTGGTGGACAAGAAGACGATCGACGCCATGAACGTGACCCCCGCCGCGCGCGCCGCGCAGGTGCGGGTGAATCTCGAGCGGGCGCGCTGGGTGCTGGGGGGGCTCAAGGGGGACTTCGTGCTGGTGAACCTGCCCGCGTTCAAGGCCTACTACATCCAGGGCGGCAAGAACGTCTGGGAGGGGCGGACGCAGATCGGCGACGAGGCCAAGCAGACGCCGACCTTCCGCGCGCGCATGACCACCGTCGTGTTCAACCCCGATTGGACGGTGCCGCAGTCGATCGTGGCCCAGGAGATCTTCCCCGACGTCCAGGCGGGCAAGGACGGGCTGGGCTCGCGGCACCTCAAGGTCTACGACGCCAAGGGCGAGGAGGTGGATCCCTCCAAGGTGGACTGGGGCTCGCCCGACAACTTCCCCTACACGCTGAAGCAGCCGCCGGGCGACGACAACGCGCTGGGCAAGGTGAAGCTCCTGTTCCCCAACAAGTACTCGATCTACATGCACGACACGCCCAGCAAGCACCTGTTCGAGTCGAGCAGCCGGACCTTCAGCCACGGCTGCATCCGCACCGAGAACGTCCTGGACCTGGCCGAGGTCCTCCTTCGCGGCCAGGACGGCTGGGATCACGCGAAGATCGAAGAGACGCTGGCGACCGGCGAGACCCAGAACGTGGCGCTGGAGAACAAGCCGTACGTGCTGATCGTCTACTGGACGGTGACGGTCGGAGCTTCGGGGGAGGTGCGCTACGCGGACGACGTCTACAACCTGGACCAGCCGCTCCTGAACGCGCTCAACGCCGGGCCGAGAGCTGTGTGACGATCTGCTCCAGGTTCGGGGCGACCTCGGCGACCGGCCGCGCGTACCACTCCGGCTTGGGCATGGCGTGGTCCCACCGCGCCTTGGGCGGATAGAGGGCCGCGACGTCCCAGATGACGGTCCCCTCGGCGATCCGCTCGCTGTCGGGCATCAGCGCCGGATTCGCCACGATGTCCCGCACCATCCGCTGCGACAGCGCCTTATCCCGATCCCAGAACTGTCGCACGCGGCGGTCGGGCATCCGCTGGTAGGTGCCGGGCGGCGGGCCGATCGAATCGGCCGGGCGCACCGGCTCCCAGACGACGAAGACGCGGAGCTTCCAGTCGCGATGGCGGTTCAGAATGTCGGATACCGCGGAGGCCCCCCGCAGGCACATCCCTCAGGTGGGGGAGAGAAGGATCAGGAGGCGCCGGTCGGAGGCATCGGCGTTGAAGGCGTTCAGGAACCGGGGCACGGTCAGCGCGACGGCGGGCGCCTGTCCCCGGGGCACCGGTCCGCCCCGCGTGAGCCCCGTGTCGGAAGGTGAGGCCTGGGCCTGATCCGGTGCCAGCGAGGCCTGACGGGTCTCCTCGTGCCCCTGGAAGTCGCGGACGGCGTTGCCGGCGATCATGACCGCCGCGCCGACGCCCGCGAGGGCGAGCGCCGCGATCCCGATCGTCCATCCCTTCCGACCGTTCATTCCATGGCCCCAGCGTTCACGATCCCGCCCCCCATGCCGGGGTGATCTTAGCACCGATCGCGGTATACTCGTGCCCCGTGTTCCGCCCCCGACGACATTGGCTGGCCGAGCTCCTCGTGGCCGCTCTCACCGCATTGGCGGCGACGCTCGCGCGCTCGTACCTGAGCCGCTTTTTCGGCGAGCAGATCTCCATCCTCATCTTCGTCCCCGCGATCGCGTTCTCCGCATGGTTCGGCGGATTCGTTCCAGGCGCTGTGACCACGATGCTCGCGGCGGCGGCGCACATCCTGCTGCCCCGCGAAGTCCCGCGCTCGATCGTCGCCGATCCTCGCTCCGAGGAGATCCGCACGGCGCTCCTCCTCGGGACCGGCTTCCTCATCAGCTCGCTGTACGGCTCGCTGCGTTTCGTCCGGAGCGGCCTGGAGCGGCGGTTCGACCGCGCGCAGCTCATGCTGGAAGCCGCGCGCCGCCTCTCGGGAACGCTGGTCGTCGAGGAGATCCATGACGAGCTCCGCAAGATGATCGCCTCCGCGATCCCCTTCGACGGGATGCTGGTCTCCTCCTACGATCACGAATCCCGGATGGCGCGCTGCGTCTACGGCTGGGTGGGCGGACGGCTGCTGGACTCCTCGACGCTCCCCCCGCTCGCGATCGACCCCGATGGCCAGGGCATGCAGACCGAGGTGATCCGGAGCGGCAAGGCGCGGCTCTTCGCCGACGTCCGCGCGCGCGTCCGCCGGCCGGGGCGCTACTTCGACGTGGACCCCGAGGGGCGCGTGCACGATCTGTCGCGACCGGGTGCGGCACCCCCCGGGGCGCGGTGCGCCATGATGGCGCCGCTCAAGCTGGAGGGGCGCGTCGTGGGCATCGTGCAGGTGATGAGCGACACGGCCGGCGCCTATCGCCGAGATCACCTGGCCTCGCTCGAGGCGATCGTGGCGCCGATCGCGGTGGCGCTGCAGAACGCGGAGCTGTACGCACGCGCCAAGCGCGAGATCGCCGAACGGCTCCGCGTGGAGCACGCCCTGACGCTGAGCGAGGAGCGGCTGCTGGAGGCGGACCGCCGCAAGGACGAGTTCCTGGCCACGCTCGCGCACGAACTGCGCAATCCGCTCGCGCCGATCCGGAACGCGGTCGGGCTGCTTCGAGGAAGCGGATCCGATCCCGCGACGATCGCCTGGTCGGGCGAGGTGATCCAGCGCCAGGTGGGACACATGGCCCGGCTGCTCGACGATCTCCTGGACGTGAGCCGGGTGAGCCGCGGGCGGCTCCGGCTGCTGACGGAGCGGGTCGACCTGGGGGAGGTCGTGCGGCACGCCGTGGAAGCGAGCCATCCCCTGATCGAGGCGGGGCAGCACCGCCTGGTGGTCGAGTTCCCGCCCCAGCCGATCCGGCACGACGCCGATTCGACGCGGCTCGCGCAGGTCTTCTCGAATCTATTGAACAACGCGGCGCGCTACAGCGAGCCGGGCACGACGATCCAGGTGACCGCTTTGCGCGAGGGGGGGGAAGCGGTCGTGCGCGTGACCGACCACGGGATCGGCATCA
>DATJEJ010000190.1:0-21010 GCA_035496795.1 Candidatus Omnitrophota bacterium | reverse complement strand
TGGCATGACATCCCCCCAGGCGGTCTTCCAGGCGCTGTACGACGACACCGATCCGGTCGAGCTGGAACAGGCGCTCGACACTCCATCGGAAGGACAGGAAATTCAGGTGCCGTACCGCGGAGGCGTCCGCGACGTGCTTCATCGCGTCCGCGGCCACCTGCGCTCCGCGGTGAGCTACGCGGGAGAGGAATCGCTCGCATGCGTTCGCGAGCGTGTCCTCGCCAACCCCTCGGACTATCTGATCGCCCTCTCCGCGGCGTCCCGCCGCGAATCCTTCGACCGCTAGCGACCGCTGGCGGGCAGGCTCACTCCTTGCGAATTACATCCATGGGTGGCCGGGCGCGCGTGCCCGCGCTCCCGCCTCCTGCCGGCGACGGCACGGGACGGGCAGGTAGGCTGCACGACACCAATATCTTCCCGTTCATGGATCCGCGCCGCCGGGGATCGCCTCGGAGCGTACAGCCGTGTCCCGCGCGGGGCGGTTGGAACGGATTACAGGGGACCACGGTAGAGTCTTCCATCGCAGGGAAGGAGGCGACGATGGCTCAGATCGATCGCCGCAGCGAGACGGAGCAGGACGAGCAGAGACGACTGGACGAGGAGCGGCGTGTTCGGCGGGCGGAATCGGGGATGGGCCCGCGCCGCGAGACCGGCGAGGAGTATCGCGAGCGCCGCCGCCGCATGGAGCGCGACCAAGGCGCCTGGCCGTACGCGGGGCCGCTGTCGGCAACCGGCTATCGACCGCCGGGCTACATGGGATATCCCGGGTATCCGAGTTATCCCTGGAGCCGTTTCTCCCACGGGATGGACCCCTCCTACGAAGACTGGCAGGGGCCCGGCTTCGGCACGCACACGCCGGGCGGATGGGAGCCGCGCGTCGAGACCTTCCGCCGCGGCGACGACCTGATCGTCCGGGTCGAGCTGCCCGGGTGGGACAAGGACGAGGTGAGCGTGTTCGTCGAGGACGAGGATCTGGTCGTGGAAGGGACGCGGGAGGACGCCGAAGGAGACCCGCTTCGCCGGGACGAGGAACGCCGCAAGGACGAGCGGCGGGGCGAATGGAGCGGCAGCCGCTATGCGGCCGAGACCTTCTCCACGCGGGTTTCGCTGCCGGCGGGCGCCGATCCCGGCGACCTCAAGGCGAAGTTCAAGAACGGTGTTCTGGAAGTGAAGATTCCGATGCCGGAACGGCGCACCGAGCGTCGGACGGTCAAGATCGACACCTGAGAGACGGGAGAGCCGGCGCCGCATCCAAGCCAAGGGATCCATGAAAATCGACCTCAATCGCTTTCGCGCGCCGCTCCGCTTCCAGGCAGGAGTGTTTCTCGACCGCAAGCTCTTCCGCGGCATGCCCGCGCCCAAGGCAGCCTCCGAGCCGGATCACGGCCGGAGGCTGCCGGTCCGGCTCTGGGCCGCCGCGGGCATCGGACTCATCCTCTTTGCCCATTGGGAGATGTCGACGGCGGCCCTCGAGTCGCGCCTGTTCTCGTCGCTCGCCTCCCGGATGAGCTACCGCGTGGAGCCGGGGAAGAGTCCCCGGATCACCTTCCCGAAGTCGGGCCCGTTCGACACGCGGCTGGGCTACTCGCGGGTCCCCGAGTTCGCGAAGCGGCTCGAGTCGCGCGGCTTCGAGTACCTATCCCAGGCGCGCTTCACGAAGACGATGGCGCTGGTCGCCGATCTCGGAGTGCCGCCTCCCTATCCCGAGCCCCCCATCGCCGGGCTCGTGATCGACGGCTCGGGCGGGGAGCCCCTCTACGACGCCATGGGGACGCGGCGCACGTTTGCGCGCTTCGAGCAGATCCCGCCCGACGTCGTGAAGAGCCTCCTCTTCATCGAAAACCGCGAGCTGGACCGCTTCGACAGCCCGTACGCCAATCCCGCCATCGACTGGAGCCGCTCCGCCAAGGCGATGGTCATCTACGCGGCCAGCCGCCTCGGTCTCCCCACGCCGGTCGAGGGCGGGAGCACGCTGGCCGTCCAGATGGAGAAATACCGCCATTCGCCGAGCGGCCGGACCTCCGGGGCCGTGGAGAAGCTGCGCCAGATGATCGGCGCGAGCCTGCGCGTCTATCGCCTGGGACCGCGCACGGTCGAGGAGCGCAGGCGCATCGTCCTGGATTACGTGAACACGGTTCCGCTGGGAGGCACGCCGCGCTACGGCGAGGTCTTCGGCATGGACGAGGGGCTGCGGGTCTGGTTCGGCACCGAGCCGGAAAAGGTCTACGCCGCGCTGGCCAAGACGCGCGTCACCAAGGCGCGAGCGCGGGCGCTCAAGGAAGTGCTCGCCCTGGTCTGCGCGGTGCGCGCGCCCTCCCGCTATCTCGTCTCGGACCGCGGGGCTCTCGAGGACCGGGTGGACAAGTTCGTGAAGCTGATGGCGAGCCGGGGGCTCCTCGAGCCCAAGCTCGCCGAAGCCGTCGTCAAGACGCGCCTCCGCTTCGCCGACGTGTCGACCCAGCGCTACCGGACGCAGACCGACAAGGCGACGGTGCTCGTGCGCATGCGCCTCCGGAACCTGCTCGGCGTCCCGAACCTCTACGACCTCGACCGGCTGCACGTGAACGTGAAGACCACGGTGAACGCGGGGCTGGAACGCGACGTCACCGCCTTCTTCCACCGGATGAACGACGACGGCTACGTGGACTCGACCGGGCTCAAGGCGGCGCACCTCCTCCAGAACGGGGATCCCGGCCGCGTCATCTACAGCATGATCCTCCGGGAGCGCACGCCCACGGGAGACGTGGTGCGGGTGCACGCCGATAACGTGGCGGGGCCCTTCGACGTGAACGAGGGGACCAAGATGGAGCTGGGGAGCACCGCGAAGCTCAGGACGCTGGTCCATTACCTGAACGTGATGGCGGAGCTGCACCAGACGCTCTCGGCGCTCCCCGACGACGTGGTCCGGGATCGGGCGAAGGCCTCGCGCGACCCGCTCACGCAATGGGCCGCCGAGACGGTTCGCGACAACCCGGGCATCACCCTGTCGGATTTCCTCACGAAGTCGCTCGACCGGAAGTATTCGGCCAGCCCCTACGAGCTGTTCTTCACGGGCGGAGGGCTCCTCACGTTCGAGAACTACGACAAGTCGGAGAACAGCCAGATCCTGCCGATCCGCGAGGCGGTGGTCCACTCGACGAACCTCGTCTTCATCCGGCTCATGCGCGATCTGGTCCGCTATCACGAGGCGCGGCTGCCGTACGACGCGCAGAAGATCCTGGGACCCGGGGACACCCCCGAGCGGACGTGGATGCTCCGCCAGGTCGCGGCCGACGAGGGGACGCCCGAGCAGATGTCGTGGCTCTTCCGCACGCGCAACCGGTCGGCCCAGGACAACCGCCTCCGCGCGCGGATCGAGCGCGACGCCTTTGCGCGCATGACCCCCTACTGGCGGCGGCTCGGCTTCCCCTTCTCGCACCTCGTGCCTTCGTACGCGACGGCGATCGGCAGCTCGTCGGACCAACCGGCGGCCCTGGCCGATCTGATGGGCGTCCTGGTGAACGACGGCGTGCGCCGTCCCCCCGCGTTGATCCAGGAGATCGCCTTCGCGAGCGACACGCCGTACGAGACGAGGTTGGATGCCCCCGCGCCGCAGGGCGGGGACCTGCTGGTGCCGCCCGAGGTGGCGCGGGCGGCCCGCTCGGTCCTGGGCGCGGTGGTCGAGCGCGGCACGGCGGCGCGCATGCGCGGCGCCTTCGTGGACTCGACCGGCGCCCCCATCTGGGTCGGCGGCAAGACCGGCACCGGAGACAACCGCTTCGACACGTTCGGACGGGGAAGGAGGCTCATCTCCTCGCGGGCCGTGAGCCGGACGGCGGCCTTCGCCTTCTGCCTGGGCGACCGCTACTACGGCGTGGTCACGGCGTCGGTCCTGGGCCCCGAGGCCGACCAGTACACCTTCACGAGCGTTCTGCCGGTCGAGGTGCTGCGGCGGCTCGCTCCCGCCATCGAGAAGAGGCTGCACCTGGTGGGCGGCTCCGCCCCCGCCGGCGCGACCGTGGCCGCGGTCCAGGAAGGCCCCGCCGAGCTGGACGACGTGACGACGGACTCGACCGCCGTCCCCGCGGCCCAGACCGCTCCCGCCAATGTCGGAGCCGCTCCCGCGCCCGGCACGGCTCCCGCCGCTTCCGCGGACGTCAAGGCAGCGCCGGCCAAGACGGGGGAACCGGACGACGCGCGGAAGAGCCATGACGGCGCGGCGCAGGATCGCGAGGCCGAGCGCGCGAAGAAGCGGCGCGAGATCGAGCGCCGGCGCCAGTGGGATTGGGAATCGCCGTCGCGCACTACCGCCGGAGGGCGGCTCTAGCTCCGGCCGCCGCGGGCGATGTGCGCGATCAGCTCCGTCAGGAACGGCGCCTGGCCGGGATGGATGCGCCGCGCCGCCTCGTCCGGAGCGAACCAGGCGGCCCGGTCCACCTCCGGAAACGTCCGCTGCCGACCGGACCGCGGCGGCCACTCCAGCGTGAAGGTATTGCTCCGTACCGCCGAGGCGTCCAGGTCGCCCTCGGCCGCCCAGGCGTGGATCACCTTGCCACTCTTCTGCCGCAGGGGGCGGAGCGGCGTGAAGGGACCCCCCGCGGCGAAGCCGGTCTCCTCCTCGAATTCACGACGCGCGGCGTCGAGCGCCGGCTCGTCATCCTCGAATTCTCCCTTCGGAATCGACCACGCGCCCCAATCCTTGTCCTTCCAGAACGGTCCCCCCGGATGCACCAACAACACCTCGAGCGAGCCGCCGCGGCGGCGGAAGAGCAGAAGCCCGGCGCTCGTTCTATTCGACATCGGAGGGTTGCACCATGGCCACGATACCCTGGCTCACCAACGTGGACGAAGCCCTGGCGAAAGCCCGGGCGGGAACCAAGCCGCTCCTCCTGGATTTTAGCGCGGCCCCGATGTGAAGCGGATGCGCTCGGCTGGAAGCCGAGGTATATCCCGACGAACGGGTCGCCCGCTTCATCACGGACAACTTCATTCCGGTGAAGGCCCACGTCAAGCAGCAGCCGGAGACGTTCCAGCGGTTCCACGCCACGTGGA
Organism: Candidatus Omnitrophota bacterium; assembly: GCA_035496795.1. Taxonomy (GTDB): domain Bacteria; phylum Eisenbacteria; class RBG-16-71-46; order SZUA-252; family SZUA-252; genus DASQJL01. The sequence goes on along the minus strand of DATJEJ010000190.1, from coordinate 15,979 downwards.
CGCCCACGCAGCTCGTGCTGGAGCCCGACGGTACGGAGCGCTACCGGATCGAGGGATTCCTGCCGGTGGACGACTTCCTCGCGCAGCTGGAGATGGGCGTGGGAAGGCTCCTCTTCGAGCGGCAGGACTTCGCGGGTGCCGAGCGGCGCTTCCACGCGGTCTGCGAGGAACATCCCCGCGCGGGCGCCGCGCCCGAGGCGTGCTACTGGGCCGGCGTCGCGGCGTACAAGTCGCACAACCAGCCCGCGCCGCTGCACGACACGGCGGTGCTGCTGCGCGAGCGCTACCCCGAGAGCGAGTGGACCCGGAAGGCGTCCGTCTGGGCCGGTTGACTTCCGTCTTGGCCTAGCCCCCGTCCCGGCCGGGCGAACGGGGCCGATCCGGTGTAGACTGCCGGTGTGACCCCCGAGCCCGACCGGATGGGAGCCGTCGAGCGCGCCATCGAGAGCCGCCTGGAGCGGAATCTCGAGGAGCTCGCGCGCCTCGTGGCGCAGCCGAGCATCGCGGCCCAGAACCTGGGCATGGACGCGTGCGCCGAGCTGACGGCCGGAATGCTGCGCGACCGGGGGTTTACGGTCGAGTTTCCGCCCGTGCCGGGCTTTCCGGTGATCGTGGCCGAACGCCCCGGCGCCTCCGACCGTACACTCCTCATCTACAACCACTACGACGTCCAGCCCCCCGAACCGCTCGAGCTGTGGACCAGCCCGCCCTTCGTGGCGACGCGGCGCGGCGACCGCCTGATCGCGCGCGGCGTGAGCGACGACAAGGGGCATTTCACCGCCCGCCTGCTCGCGATCGACGCGCTGCTCGCCGAGCGGGGCGAGCTGCCGTGCCGCATCCTCTGGATTCTCGAAGGGGAGGAGGAGATCGGCAGCCCCAATCTCCCGGCGTTCGTGCGCGACCACAAGCAGCGCCTCGCGGGGGATGCCTGCCTCTGGGAGTTCGGCTACGTGGACCCGGGCGGCGTGCCGGTGCTGCACGCGGGACTTCGCGGGATCTGCTACGTCGAGCTGTCGGTCGAGACCGCGGCCCGCGATGCCCACTCGGGCGTCGGCGGCTCCATCTTCCCGAACGCGGCGTGGCGGCTCACCTGGGCGCTGGCCAGTCTCAAGGGCTCCGACGAGCGGATCCGGATTCCGGGCCACTACGATTCGGTGCGGCCGCCTTCGGCGCGCGATCGCGAGCTGATGGAGGCCATGCCCGAGACGGCGGGGGAGTATCGCGAGCTCTACGGCGTGAAGCAGTTCGTAAGAGGGCTGGAGGGAGGCGCGGAGCTCCGCATCGCCGAGGTGTTCGAGCCGACCTGCACGATCTGCGGGCTCGACTCCGGCTATCAGGGAGCGGGCTCCAAGACGGTTCTCCCCGCGCGGGCGACGGCCAAGGTCGACTTCCGGCTGGTGCCGGATCAGACGCCCGAGGAAGTGCTCCGAAACCTCCGCGCGCACCTCGACCGCGAGGGATTCCCGGACGTGGCGATCCGCTTCCTGGGCGGCAACCCCGCGGGCCGCACCGATCCGGACCATCCCTTCCTGCGCCTGGTGGCCGAGACCGCGCGCCCCGCGTTCGGCGTGCCGATGCGGATCGTGCCGATGATCGGCGGCTCGGGTCCCAACGAGTCATTCATCCGATATCTCGGCGTGCCGGTCGCCACGGCCGGCTTCGGCTACCCCGACACGAGGGCCCACGCTCCGGACGAGAACCTGCTCGTGTCGTTGTACGAGAAACACGCGAAGCACGCCGCCCGGCTCATCGACGCCTTCGCGCGCGGCTCCTGAGCCGCGCCTAGAGCCGGCCGCTCGTGGACCGCTCGGTCGCGCGCATGCGCGGCGAGCTTCCCGAGGGCTGCGAGATGCTCCGCACCACCTCGGCGGTATCCCGCTCGGACGCGAAGGTGGCGATGTCCGCCTGCGCGATCATCCCGCACAGATTTCCACGCTCGTCCACGACCGGCACGCGGCGGATCTGGTGCTGTTCCAGGATGTCGCAGCACCGGGCCACCTCGGTCTCGGGCGTCACGGTGATCACGGGCGAGGACATGCACTCCCGCGCCGTCGTGCGCGCGGGATCGCGTCCGTCGGCGACCACGCGGGCCGCGATGTCGCGGTCGGTCACGACGCCGATGGGCCGCTTGGAGCCTGACGACTCGACGACCGGGATCACGCCGCAGTCGCGTTCCAACATCATCCGGGCAACTTCCTGAACCTTGGTGTCGGGGGAGCAGCTTGCCGGCTCCCGGGTCATGATTTCACGGACCAGCATGGTGGTTTCTCCTTTCCACGGCTTCGGCGCGGTCCTTCGCGCGCGTGACCCCGCTCTCGGGGCGACGGTGGGACGGTTACGTACGCCCACGTACTTGGTCGGCCAGTGATCCTCGACCTCGCAGCTCCGGGACTTTGCAAGAGCCGCGCCGGTTTTTCGGCGAGGTTTGCGGCGTGGTCCTTGCGATTGGGGGTTGTACGGACCGCGCTCCCGGTAAACGAAGCAGGGCGCTGTCGCGGACACGGCACTGGAGTTATGGCGCCCTGCGGGGCGCCATTACATGGAGAATTCTATGAACGATCACGATCGGACCGAAGAGGCCAGGCTGGAAGAGATCCGGAAGCGCGCCCGCGAGATTGGGACACAGGAACAGCGTGCGACGAGCGAACCGAGCTCACGGCGCGCGGACAGGGGTCCGCACGTTTCGGCGTGGCGGTCGCAGGCCCCCATGGGCGGGGTTGCGGGCCATGAGCGCGCGACGAGCGGTACCTGGTCTCCGCGCGCGAGGGTTTTCGAGAGGGACGACGCGCTCATCGTCCGCCTCGAACTTCCGGGGCTCGAGCGCAAGGACGTGGAGGTCCGGGTGGAGGATCAGATGCTGGTCGTGGAAGGCGAGCGGCCCGACGACAGGCCCGCGGACGGCGGCGTCGATCCGCGGAGCCGCTGGGGCTACGGCCCGTTCCGCAGCGAGGTGGCCCTGCCGCATCCCGCGGACGCCGACGACGTGAAGGCGCGGTTTCGAAACGGCCTGCTCGAGGTGGCGGTGCCGCAGCCTCGGCGGGAGGAGCGGCGGAGGCGGATCAAGCTGGAGACGTGAACGGGGACCGTTCGCGGCGCGCCGCGGGCGGGTCAGCGCTTGCGAAGCCGTAGAGTGAAGAGCGCCTGGGCGGAGCCGCCGTTGTTGTCGGCGATCAGGAGGAGCAGGCGGCTCCCGTCCGTCAGCTCCGGGCCGAGGGCCATTCCCTCGAAATTGGAATCGGTGAGCCCCCATCCTTCTTCCCAGAGGAGCGTCTTCCGCGCGGGGCGGTAGCGCTTTCCGGCGAGACCGTCCCGGTACTCGGGAGTCGAAACATCTGTCGCACCGGCGAGGTCGACGACGTAGAGCCGGCTCCGCAGGCTGGCATTGCCGCCGATGTCGCCGCCGAACGCCCGCTCGAGCGCGAGCAGCCGCCCGCCCGGCAGCGCCACCAGCTCGCTCAGGCCGCTGATCTCCTTGCCCGAGACGATCGAAGGATTCCGAATCTTCCGAGACCAGGGATCGAGGGGGTAGACGAACTGCGCGCCCGGGTGGAGGTCGGCGTCCAGGCGCAGCAGCCGGACCTCGGCGCCCGCGGTATCCGACGCGGCCGGACCGTCCACGAGGAGGGCATCCTCGTTTGCGGTCCAGTAGCTCCCATCCTCGGAGCGCGTGAGCGACTCGAAGCCGCGGTTGGGCCGCATGTGCAGAAAGGGCGCGAGCGCGGGGTCCGAATCGACGCGCAGCACCGCCACCGTCTTTCCGTCCATCCCGTAGCGCTCGATCGAGGGCCACCGCTTGTCCGCTCCCGTCTGCTCGTTGGCGATCAGGACCTCCTTCTTCACGGGGTCGTACGCGATTCCTTCGCGATCCTCGGCCATCGCGGGCTCGGGCAGTCGCGATCCTGGAATGTCCCGCAGGAGGATCGGCGCGCCGAAGGAGGCCTTCCGTACCGCGCCGGTGCGGGGGTCCACCGTGATCGTCAAGGCGTGCACCGTGGCGTGCGCGTCGCCGATCGCGAGGTAGCGGTCCCCCTCGATCCGTACCAGGCCGCTCAGCTCCTCGGGAGCCACCGTCGGATCGGCGGTGGGATCGGGCGCGTCCACCCGGGAGTCGGCGGACTCGAAGTCGTACCGGCCGACCGCGGTCGCGCGGAGGGCGCCCGAGGCCAGCGGATCCTTGGACGACTTGGCGGCGGCCGCGCAGGAGACGCCGGAAAGCGGGGCGAGAACCGGGATCGCAAGGGCGAGCGCGAGGGCGAGACGCATGGGGGAAGAGCATGGGGCCGCGGCGCCCGGGAATCCAGCCGAGAAGCTGCGTGTTATCGGGCGGGGGCGGGCTCCGGCTGGACGGGGGCGAGCCGCGCGGTGAAGTGCCGGAGGACCGGGGCCTCGTAGACGAGGCGCAGGCCGTGCAGCGTCTCCCGCTTCCGATAGATCTCCACCACCGACTGGGCCACGTAGCGCATCTGCTCGTACGTGTAGACCCGCCGCGGGACGGCCAGCCGAACCAGGTCGAGCCGGGGGAAGACGTCCTCGCCCGTCGCGGGATCCTTGTGGCCGAACATGAGGCTTCCCACCTCCACGCCGCGGATCCCGTAGTCGCGATAGAGGGCGACGACCAGCGCCTGCCCCGGGAAGCGCGATTGCGGCACGTGGGGGAGGAAGCGCCGCGCGTCGATGTAGACGGCATGGCCGCCGACCGGCTTGACGATCGGCACGCCGCCTTCCATCAGCATCGTTCCCAGCTCGCGCACCTGGTGGATGCGGAAGCCGAGGTAGTCCTCGTCGAGCACCTCGACCAACCCTCGCGCCATCCCCTCCAGGTCGCGCCCGGCCAGTCCCCCGTAGGTGGGGAACCCCTCGACGCGCAGGAGCAGGTTCGTCACGGTGCTCTCGAGCGCGTCCGCCTGGAACGCCAGGAAGCCGCCGATGTTCACGAGCCCGTCCTTCTTCGCGCTCATCGTGCAGCCCGCGGCGAGGTCGAACATCTCCCGCGCGAGCTGGCGGACCGACTTGCCGGCGCATCCCGGCTCGCGCTCCTGGACGAACCACGCGTTCTCGGCGAAGCGGCATGCGTCCAGGAAGAGCGGGACGCCGTGGCGGTCGCAGACCTCGCGCACCGCCCGCACGTTCGCGAGCGAGACCGGCTGTCCGCCCCCCGAGTTGTTCGTGACGGTGAGCATCACCAGGGGCACCTTGGAGCGGCCCTCTTCGCTCAGAAGGCGCTCGAGCCGCGAGACGTCCATGTTCCCCTTGAAGGGGTGGTCGGCGTCGGGGTCCTGTCCTTCCGGGATGACCAGGTCGAGCGCCTCGGCGCCCTGCGCCTCGACGTTCGCGCGCGTCGTGTCGAAATGGCTGTTGTTCGGAACGATCTGGCCGGGCTTCAGCACCGAGGAGAAGAGGAGGTGTTCGGCCATGCGGCCCTGATGCGTCGGAATCACGTGCTTGTAGCCGGTGAGCTCGCGCACGGTGCGCTCGAGGCGGTAGAAGTTCTTGCTCCCGGCGTACGACTCGTCGCCCACCATGAGCCCCGCCCACTGCGCGTCGCTCATGGCGGAAGTGCCCGAATCGGTGAGCAGATCGATGTAGATCGAGTCGGCCGGGACCGCGAACAGGTTGAGGCCCGCCTTCTCGAGAAGCTCCTCGCGCTCCTCGCGCGACACGTAGCGGAGCGGCTCGACCACCTTGATCCGAAACGGCTCGGCCGGGAATCGCATCCCCTCCACCATAGCGGAGCCGGGCCCTCGCGCAACATGGTCCCTTGGTAGCGGCGCGGATCCCGCCCGCACGGCCGGCCATGGACGCGCGGAGGGCGATGGCAGGTCGTTCGTGGCCGGTCTGCCAGCGTGTCAGGCCATCGGGGCTCCCGCGAGAAGGCCCCCGCGCCGCTTGGCGAGCGGCGCCTTCCCAAACGATTCGCGGGACGCGCGTTGCCCGGCCCCCCAAGACCCCGTCCCACCGGCGGCGAGGCGGCACGGCGGTTGCAGTCCCATGGATCACGCAAGGGGGCCGCGCACGCGGCCCGAAAGGGGGAGCCATGAAGTCGATCGTTCTCACGGTATCGCTCCTCGCGGCCGTTCTCGTGATCGCGGCGCCCGCGCAGGGGAAGGAGCCGTCGCCCGCGCCGGCTCTGTTCCTGAGCCGCGTGGACCAGGTCATGATCTCGACCGAGGAGTTCTCGGACTGGATGGCGCATCACAAGACCCGCCTCGAGCTGCGCGACGCGAACAAGGCCATCGAGCAGATGTGCGACCGGCTGCAGGACGCGGAGCGCAGGATGAGCAGCATCGCGAGCGACCCGGGGATCAAGCCCGGCGACGTCCAGGGGAAGGCGATCCAGCAGTTCGGCGACGAGATCGGCACCGTCGCGCGCGAGCTCACGACCCTGCACGCGTCGGTGCGGCGGATCGCGGAGGCGACGCCCGCCGCGGCGGACTCGGTCGTATCGACGGAACGGGCCCGGCTGGAGGGGCGCCAGGGCGAGCTGGCCGCCGCCCTCGATCTCGCGGACAAGCACGCGCGCGACGCGCACTTGTGGATGATCGAGAAGCCCGCGCCGCGCGGACTGGACGAGATGTCCCGCGACATGGATCTCTCGCGCGACGAGCTGCGCGGGATCGTGACGGCCCTGGGACGGCTGGCCGCCGATCCCGTGCTCACGAGCGACCGGGTCCGCGACCTGGTCCAGGTCCAGGATTGCTCCCGAGCGCTGCTCCAGGCGCTGAGCGAGGCGCAGGACCGCATCGAGGCGCTCGCCAGGACCCCGTAGCGGAGCGCGTCTCTCTCGGAAGCGGCAAGACCGTTCACCGCGAAGCGCGCCGGCGTGTAAAGAGGGCCACGTTTTTGTAAGCCCTTCGGTCCGGCGCGCTTCGGGCATCGCCGTCGCTCCCCGGAACCCACGAAAAAAGCGCGATTCTCCGGATCTCGGCGTGGCATGGAAGCTGCTGCCCACTCGCGACATCTGCACCGGGCCACGCCGCAATCGGACTCGTTTCGCCGGAGATCGCTTCCATGGAATACACCCCCGTCGTCGTCTTCTCGCACCTGCGCTGGAACTCGGTGTTCCAGCGGCCACACCACATCATGACGCGCCTCGCCGAGCGCCGGGACATCCTCTTCGTGGAGGAGCCGGTGACGAGCAGCGCCGTCGCGGGGCTCGAAGTCATGCGCGTGGCTCCCCGCGTCCGCGTCGTCCAGCCTCATCTTCCGGTCGAGGGCCCGGGCTTCGGCCCGCGCCAGGAGCGGATCCTGAGCGCGCAGCTCTCGCGGTTCCTGGAGCGCGAAGGCTACGAGCGCTTCGTGGCCTGGCTGTACACGCCGATGGCGGTGTCGGTGGCGCGGGGGCTCAACCCCGCGGCGATCGTCTACGACTGCATGGACGAGCTCTCGCACTTCCTGCACGCGCCCGCCGAGATCCAGGCGCGCGAGCACGAGCTGTTCGAGTGCGCCGATGCCGTGTTCACGGGCGGACCCAGCCTCTATCGCGCCAAGCAGCGGCTCCATCCCTACGTCCATTGCTTCCCGGGCAGCGTCGACGTGAAGCACTTCGCGAGCGCCGCCTCGATTCCGGACGCGCGCGAGCAGGCGCGCTTCCCGCATCCGCGCCTTGGCTTCCTCGGGGTGATCGATGACCGCATGGACCTCGACATCCTGCGCCACCTCGCGGCCCAGCGGCCCCGCTGGACGTTCGTCATGGTCGGCCCGGTCGCGAAGATCGAGCGCTCGGCGCTCCCGTGGGGGGCCAACCTCCGCTACATGGGACAGCAGCCCTATCACGATCTGCCCGGCTACCTGGCGGGATGGGACGTCTGCATCGTTCCGTTCGCCAGGAACGACGCGACGCGGTTCAACAGCCCGACGAAGGTGCTCGAGTACATGGCGGCCGACCGTCCCATCGTCAGCACGTCGATCGAAGACGTGGCGGAGCCGTACGGCGACATCGTGTTCCTGGGCGACGGCCCGGAAGGGTTCCTTCGGGCCTGCGAGCGCGCGCTCGACCAGAGCGAGGCCGAGCGCGCGTCCCGACGCGCGCTCGCCCGCGAGGTCCTCGCGCGGACGTCGTGGGACGAGACGGTGGACCGGATGGACGCCATCGTGCGCCGCGTCGCCGGCGATTCGGCCCATCGCGAGGCGCCGGCCTATCCGGCCGCCTCCGTGAGGTCGATCGCGTGACGCCGCGGACCGCGGTCGTCCTGGGAGCCGGGCCGACGGGGCTCTCGGCCGCCCTGACGCTGGGCGACGAGGCCGTCCTGGTGGAGCGCGAGTCGACGGTGGGCGGCTGCTGCCGCTCCATCGTCTCCGGCGGCTTCACCTTCGATCACGCCGGCCACATCATGTTCTCCAACGATCCCTACGTTCACGATCTCTACCGCCTCCTCCTGGGGGACAACGTCCACTGGCAGGAGCGCGAGGCCTGGATCTACAGCAAGGGCGTCCACACGCGGTACCCGTTCCAGGGCGCGCTCTACGGCTTGCCGAACCAGGTCATCAAGGAATGCCTGATCGGCGCGATCGAGGCTCGTTTCGGCCCTCTGAAAGCCCCCGATCCCAAGACGCTGAAGCCGATGACGTGCGCGGCGCCGGAAGGGAACGGCAACGGCCATGGGCATGGCAACGGTCACGGGAATGGAAATGGCAACGGCCACGGCAACGGCCACGGCAACGGCCACGGGAACGGCCATGCTCAGGGCCAGGCCGCGAATGGCCACGCGAACGGCACTGGACGCCTGCCGGTGGGTGACGTGAAGGACTGCTGCGCCGACGGGATCCTGGAAGCCGAGGTGCCGCTCGCCGTGTCCCATGCGGTCGTCGCCGGCGATGGCGCGCCTTGGACCGAGCCCCGGAACTTCGAGGAGTTCATCCATCGCGTGTGGGGCGCGGGTATCGCCAAGCACTTCGCGATCCCGTACAACCGGAAGCTCTGGAAGGTGCCGCTGGATCAGATGGAGACGTCGTGGCTGGGCGGCCGCGTTCCGCTCCCCGACCTCGAGGAGATGATCGATGGGGCGCTCTCCACGGTGCCCAAGCCGATGGGGCCGAATGCGCGGTTCGGCTATCCGCTGCGCGGCGGGTTCCAGGCCCTGATGAACGGATTCCTGCCGCGGCTGCGCGCCGACCTGCGCCTGGAGACCGAGGCCGTGCGTCTCTGCCCCTCGAAGCGCATGGCCTGGCTCAGCGACGGCTCCACCCTGGAGTACGAGACCCTGATCAGCACGATTCCGCTGCCGCGCCTGGTGCGGCTCCTCGGGCCCGAGGCCCCGTCGGCGGTGCGCGACGCGGCCGCCGGCCTCCGGCATCTCTCCGTGCGCTGCGTGAATCTCGGCGTCGGCCGGCCCGACCTGACCGAGAAGCACTGGATCTACTATCCCGAGGACACGGTCTTCCACCGGGTCTTCATGCAGGGGAACGCCAGCCCCCACTGCAACCCGCCGGGAGGCTTCGGCCTCACCTGCGAGATCACCTATTCGGGCGATCACCCGCTTCCGCTGGACGGCGACGCGCTGACCGAGCGCTGCATCGCCGACTGCCGCAGGGTGGGCCTGGTCGGCGACGAGGATCCGATCTGGACGTCGTGCCATGCCGACCTGCCGTACGCCTACGTCATCTACGACCATGAGCGCAGGGAGCGGGTGGAGCACATCCGCGCCTGGCTCCTGGAACGGGACATCTTCCTCGCGGGACGGTTCAGCGAATGGGAGTACTACAACTCGGACCACGCCTTCGTCGCGGGAAGGAACGCCGCGCTGAAGGCACGCGAACGGCGGGAAGAGCGCCGGGCGCTGGCGCGGCGCCCGGGGCGGCCGGCGTCGCGGACCGAGCGGGCGCCGATGACGCTCTGAGCGCGTGAACGAGCGGGAGGAGCGGGGCCTCGTGAGCGGGTTCGCGCGGCGCTTCGGACGCGAGGCCGAGATCACGGCGCGCGCGCCCGGGCGCGTGAACCTGATCGGCGAGCACGTCGACTACAACGGCGGCTCGGTGCTTCCGACGGCGATCCCCCAGGGTGCCACGGTCGAGCTCTCGGCGCGGGAAGACCTGACCGTCCGGCTGGCGAGCGTGGAGGCGGGCGGCGCGGTCGAGCGGTACGGGCTTGGGGAGGAGACGCCGCGCGGAACCTGGATCGACTACGCGCAGGGCGCGACGCATCTGCTGTCGGTCGAAGGGTTCGCGATCGGCGGGGTGGACGCCTGCATCCGTTCCGACGTGCCGATCGGGAGCGGCCTGTCCTCGAGCGCCGCGCTCACGGTGGCGCTCCTCCGCGCGCTCCGGGAGCGGTTCCGGCTCCTGCTGGACGACGTCGCGCTCGCGCGGCTCGCGCAGCGGGTGGAGAACGAGTTCGTCGGCGCTCGGGTCGGGGTTATGGATCCGATGGCCGCGAGCCTCGGCCAGGAAGGGCAGGCGCTCCTCCTTCGCACGAAGGATCTCGTGTACCGCTACGTGCCGATCCCCGCCGCGGTCGAGATCGTCGTCGTGGATTCGGGGCAGCAGCATCGGAACGCGAGCGGCGCCTACAATCGTCGACGCGCCGAGTGCGAGGAGGCGGCCCGCCGCCTGGGCGTCGCGCTCCTCTGCGACCTGCCGGTCTCGGCGTGGGGACGGATCGCGTCGCTCCCACCGCCGCTCGACCGCCGCGCGCGGCACGTGGTGACGGAAAACGAGCGGGTGCACGCGGCCGTCGCGGCGCTGGAGGGCTCGCGCCTCGAAGAGCTGGGCGCGCTTCTCGACGCCTCCCACCGATCGCTCCGGGACGACTACGAGGCCTCCACCCCCGAGGTGGACGCGCTCGCCACGGCACTCCGCTCCCGCGAAGGGGTGCTCGGAGCGCGGCTCACGGGAGGAGGCTTCGGCGGCGCCGTGATCGCCATGGCTCGCGCCGGCTCTGGAGAAGCGGCCGCGCGCGGCGCCGCGTGCGACTACGGCCGTTCCACGGGGCTCCGCCCGACCGTCGTCGTGCCGCCGGCTCTCGCGGTGGCGGAGCGGGAGTAGAAGGCCGCCTGGCGCGGCGCGCGGGCGCGCTCAGAACTTCGCGACGAGGGAGAGGCCCGCGGGTGCGATGCCCAGCCCGAGCGACGGCTTGACGCGCTCGGGATCCGCGGCCTGAGGCTGCCGCTCCGAGGCCACGGCCAGCCCGATCGCCGTGCCGATGCCTGCCCCCACGACGACGTCGGACAGGTAGTGCTTCCGATCCTCCATCCGACCGAGCGCCGTGCTCGTGGCGAGCGCATAGGCGGGGACGGCAGCCAACCATCCGAACCGCCGAGCCAGCACGGGCGCCACCGCGAACGCGGCGGCCGTGTGGCCGGAAGGGAAGGAGTAGGCGCCGCCGTTGGGGCGCGTCCGGCGGACGGCGACCTTGAGCGCGGTCACCGCGACGCCGGCGTAGGCGAGCGAGCGCGCCATCTCCGACCCCGCGCGGACCCAGTCGGGGTCCTTCTCCACCAGTCCCGCACCCGTGAGCCCGAGGGCGACGCCGGCGAGCACGAGGCCGCTTCCGTAGACATTGCCGACATCGGCGGGCGCGTCCACGGCGCCCCGGCCGAGGGCGTGCTCCTCAGCGTCGGGATTCTCGACCAGGAGCGAGGCGGCTCCCAGGACCGCGGCGCCCGCCAGGATATCGGCGCTTCGGCGGCTCGCCAGGCTCTTCACGTCCCGCGTGAGGAACGAGGCCCGCGCCGGAGCGGGGGCGAAGGGCCCCGCCGCCAGCGAAACGAGAAGAACGACAAGGGGGACGGAGATACGGGACGGGTGCGGCGTGCGGGCGGGACGCATGAAGTGCCCTGTCCTACCCCGTGGAGCGATCGCCGGTTCCGGTCCAGAAGCGCCGCGCGGATGCCGATTCCTGTCGTCGAAGGCCGCGGGCTCCCTCCGCGCGCCGCCGGAGGAAGGCATCGATGAGCGATCCCGTTTCGAGCCCGTCCTATCGTCCGATCGGCGAGGAGCCGAGCGGCGCCTCGGCGCTGCTCCGCCACGTCCTGCCCCTCCTGCTCGTGGCCGTCGCCGCCGTCGGCTTCCTCGCGCCGCAGGTCCTGCGCCGCCTTCTGCCCGGCACGGATCCGGTCGCGGCACGCATGGCCGCGATCGTCGGGCTCTTCCTCTTCGTCGCGGTCACCGGCATTCGCGACGGCCGCCGGCGGCTCGAGGCGCGCCGCTCCGCGTTCGCCTCCTTCGCCGCGGGCGTCGGGGGGCGCGTGACGATGGCGCCACGCGGCACCGGCGCCGCCGGATGGGAAGCCGCCGAGCACGTGGAGTACGACGCGCAGGGACGACCGGCCGTGCTCAGTGCCGTGCGTGGCAAGGAAGCCTCGTTCGCGTTCCGTCTCGCCGCCGACATCGCACTCCGTCGCGACTTCCAGTTTCAAGTCCTGCCGGGCGGGAGAGCGATGCGCTTCGTGCTCTCCAAGTCCTTCCTCCTTCCGGTCCTCTCGGTGGCGGTGAAGACTTCGGGAAGCGCCCGCGTGAGCGTGCGGCGTACGGCGGCCGGGAGCGCGGGAAGCGCTCCGGGATCCCTGACCGATCCGGCGCAGCTCATCGAGCGGATGCGCTACCTGGCGGACGATCCCGTCACGACCGGGGACGCGGCATTCGACCGCGCGTATCTCGTCAAAGCGACCGATCGGGACGCCGGGCGCGCGTTCGCGTCCGATCCCGGATTCCGCAGCGCCATCGCGGCGCTCGCGGGCCGGGCGCCCACCTTCCAGGCCGGGTTGGAGTCGGAATCTTCGGAAGGGCCGGCCCGACTCGTCATCGCCGCGACCGCCGAAGCCTCGCCGGAGCTCTTCCTCGCCATGGACGGAGCGCTGCGCGCGACGGCCGCCGCGCTCGCGCGGGCCGGGATCGTCGAGGGCGCGCGCGGCGTGGCCTAGCGGGGACGCCTCCGCTACCATCCGCCCATGACCCCGGACAGTGCCGCCCCGCGGGCGATCCGCCGCCTCCCGCTCGTCGTCCGCGACGCCGAAGCGGGCCGGAACGCGGAGCGGTTCTTCGTCGCGGCCATCGCGACCCTCCTCGGGTTGCGGGCGCTGCTTGCCGCCACCGGCTACCCGCAGATCGGCGGCCGCCACCTCCACATCGCGCACATGCTGTGGGGCGGCCTGGTGCTCACCGCGGCCCTCCTCCTCGTCCTGGTTTCGATCGGACGGCGCACGCGTCCGGCCGCCGCCTTCCTGGGCGGCGTGGGATTCGGGCTCTTCATCGACGAGCTGGGGAAGTTCCTGACGCGCGACAGCGACTACTTCTATCGCCCCGCTATATCAATTATTTACTTCGTTTTTCTAACGTTATTTCTAGGCATGCGCGCGCTGCTCGCGCGGCGCCAGCTGACCGAGGACGAGTGCCTGGCCAACGCCATCACGCTGATCAAGGACATGGCGCTGGAAGACCTCGATCCCGACGAGAAAGCGCAGGCCGCGACGCTGCTCGGGCGGTGCAATCCGGAAGACGCGCGCGTGATCGCGGTCCGGGGCTTCCTCGACCGGCTGAACACGGTTCCCGCGCCGCCGCCCGGCCTCCTCGAGCGGGCGCGGCACCGGCTCCAGCCTCGCGTGGAGCGGATCCTCACGCAGCCGCGCTTCCCGCGCGCCCTCGCGGGGATCCTGTTCGCCCTGGCGGTCTCCGGGCTGGCGTGGGCGTTCTCCACGGCGCGCGGCCTGCCCATGACCGGACGGCCCGTGGGGCAGACGCATCTCGACATCGGATTCGCGAGCTGGGGCGAGATCGCCTCGAACGGGATCGCGTGCGTGCTGATGATGGCGGGGATCGTGCGGCTCTTCGGAAACCGGAACGCGGCCTACCGGCTCTTTCGGCGCTCGGTCCGCGTGACCGTGTTCGTGACGCAGTTCTTCGTCTTCTATCACGCGCAGATGGCGGGCGTGGTCTGGCTGGGGCTCAACGTCGTCGCGCTCGGCGTGCTCGACTACCTGATCGCGCGCGAGGAGAAGGCCCCCGCCGTCCTTGCGGCGCGGCGGCAGGTTCAGGCTTCGGCGGCGACCGGCTCCGGCTGATCGCCGGGCTTGTGCCCCCGCAGGAGGAACGCGAGCGGCACCGCGGCGAGGAAGAGAATCGCGACCAGCAGGAACGCGTGGTTGTAGGCCATCACCGTCGCCTGCCCGAGCACGGCCCGGTCGAGGGCGGCGAGCGCTCGCCGCGCCGCCTCCACCGAATCCACGGAGGCGCGCTGGAAGCCGCTCTGCGCGGCGGCCAGCCATCGCCGGGTCGCTTCGCTGGCGCCGGTAACCTGCCAGGAGAGGATCGCGTGATAGCGGCGCGTCCCGGTCTGGAGCTCGGTCGCGGCCAGGGCGACGCCGACGCTGCCGAAGACCTGCCGGACCACGTTGTAGAGGCCGGCCGCGGCGGTCACGTCGCGCCGCGGAATGGTCGCGAGCGCGGCGGTGCTCAGCGCCACGAAGATCAGTCCGAATCCCACCCCCTGCCAGATCTGCGGCACCAGGATCGAGGCGGCGCTCGTCTGGAGCGAGAGGTGGGACAGCTGGTAGAACGACCACGCGCTCACGGCGAGCCCGGCGGCCACCAGCGCGCGCGGGCCGATCCGGTTGTACAGGTAGCCGCTCAGCGGCATGACCACGGCCATGGTGATGCTGCGGGGAGCGAGCGCCAGCCCCGACTGCATGGCGGTGTAGCCGAGCAGCCGCTGGAGGAAGAGAGGCAGGATGAAGAGGCTTCCGTAGAGCCCCATGCCGAGGATCCCCCCGAGGAACGTGGCCGAGCTGAAGGAGGCGTTCTTCGCGAGGCGCAGGTTCACCGCGGGCCGTTCGGTCGTGAGCTCCCGCCACAGGAACATCGTCAGTCCCGCCGCGGCCGCCATGGCGAGCACGGTGATCCACGTCGATTCGAACCAGTCCTTCTCCGCGCCCTGCTCCAGCACGAGCTGAAGACATCCCAGTCCCACCGTCATGAGCGCGAGGCCGGGGAAGTCGATCGAGCCGGTGTCCCGCGCCAGGTACGGCGGGTCGTGCACGTAGCGCATGACCAGGAAGAGGCAGAGCATTCCGAGCGGGACGTTGATGAAGAAGATCCAGGGCCAGGAGTAGGTGTCGGTCAGCCAGCCTCCCAGAGTGGGACCCACCGCGGGCGCGACCACGACGCCCATGCCGTAGAGGCCCATCGCCAGCCCCTGCTCCTCGGGCGGGAAGGTCTCGCGAAGGATCGCCTGGGAAACCGTCATCAGCACGCCGCCGCCGATCCCCTGGAGGATCCGGAAGACGACCATGAGGGGCAGGGAGCGCGCCATGCCGCAGAGCATGGAGGCGGCGGTGAAGAGGACGATGTTGGCGACGTAGAAGCGCTTTCGCCCGAAGCGGGCGGAGAGGAGGGCGATGATCGGCATGATCACCACGTTCGCGAGCATGTAGCCCGCGATCACCCAGGTGATCTCGGTGGTGGAGGCGCCCAGGCTCCCGCTCATGTCGGGCAGGGCGACGTTCACGATGCTCGCGTCGAGGACGGCCATGATCGTCCCGGTCAGCACGCTGACCGTGATCAGCCACCGCGGCGCGGAACGGCTCACCGCGTCGTGCGGATCGAGACCCGGACGCTCATTCCGGGACGGAGGGGGCGCGCGGGGTCGGGCGGCTCGTCGAGGGCGATCTTCACGGGGACGCGCTGCACGACCTTGACGAAGTTGCCGGTCGCGTTGTCGGGGGGAAGCAGCGAAAAGCGCGCGCCCGTCGCGGGACTCAGACTCTCGACGTGGCCGCGGAACGTGTGGCCGCGATAGGCGTCCGCGCGGATCGTGGCCGGATCGCCGGGTTCGAGCTCCTCCAGCTGGGTTTCCTTGAAGTTGGCCACCACCCAGACGTCCCGGAGCGGGACGACGGCGAGGAGCGCCTGGCCGGGCTGCACGAGCTGTCCCACCTCGACGCTCTTCCTGGTCACGACGCCGTCGTGCGGCGCCGTGATGCGCGCGTAGGATTCCTCGAGCGCCGCCTCATCGCGGTCCGCCACGGCCGACGCGACCTTGGCGCTCGAT